>JABMRZ010000021.1 GCA_013202315.1 Candidatus Tariuqbacter arcticus
AGTAAGGGACGGGTAACATTGATGCTGTCCCGACCCTTCTGGATAATCTAAATGTTTCAGTATGTCTAATATATACAATCTGCTGATTAGAATAGATAACCGATAATTTTATTAGAATTCATTAAGAAACATATTGGGATTGATATCTGCCGCTGGAAATAAAGCGAATTCTGAATAACAAAACAAGGGAAATAATATGAGAAGCAAGGGAAAAGCCGCAGGAATTATAATAATACTCCTGACATTTTTTACATTCTGCGGATTCATGGCGATGATGGTAGCTCCCAGGGAAAAAACTGCGGAAGAAGGCGGGTTGCGGATTATCTATAACCCGGAGAAAGATGGCAAAGCCGGACAGGCGCATCTCATCCTGGCTGAGGTCAATTCAACTGATGCGCCGGATTCATTACAGGTGAATTTATATTATTACCGCGATTCACAATTTAAAAAATCAGAGCTCTATCGATTGGGAGGGACCGATTATTTCGGGGTAGAAATTCCCGGCGGTCCATTGGGCAGCAGGATATATTATTACCTTGAAGCGGTCGATGGCGCTGGCAATCGTGTGGTCCTACCGGAAACGGCAACAGATGATTTTCAGACTGAATACGACTACTTCAAGGTTAGATTTGAGGGTAAAGCCAGCTTTATTTTACTTGTTCTTCACATAGTATTAATGATGGCGGCGTTATTCCTGTTGATTCATGCGCTTTATTACGCTATATATTACTTACAGACCGGCGAGAAATCCGACCCGCTTGTTATAACGGTGAATTGGGGCATTATAACATTCTTCATAACCGGTTTTCCCATTGGGTGGGTGATTGAGAAGCAGGTATTGGGTAATTATTGGGAGGGTATACCTTTCGGGTGGGATATTACCGATAGTAAGACGCTTATTATATTAGTACTTTGGCTAATTTTCATCATCCTGCGGCGAGCGGGCAAGATTTCACTTAAAACATTTGCGCGCTGGGTAATCATCAATACGATAATCACCATCCTTTTATTTCTAATCCCACATAGTCTATGATTTGAGATGTCTCGGTATTACTTTCATTGATTTGAATTCAACAAGAAGGAGGCGTCAATTGAGGGGGAATTGAAGGCACATATCAACTTGAAAGGCTATAATGAGAAAGTCTGTCATTATATTTATTAACTTCATCATTGTTTCCTCGCTGTGTTATGCCCAGAAGCCTCAACAAGATAGAATTGTCCAGGAGATTAAGCGCGAATATGAGTCAGGCAACATTTATGAGACTGAGATATTAGCGTTAAAAGCCCTGCACTCCCAAGAAAAGTTCACCTCCAACAACTTATTTGAAATCCATAAGTATCTGGCGTTTTGTTATGTGGCATTGGGAAAAAGAGAGAGCGCCGTGAATGAGTTTCTCGAACTATTAGAAATCGATTCCGATTATCGTTTCAATCCCAAATTAATTTCTCCGAAAATCATTGAAGTATTTAATATCGCTTTGGAGAAGTATGAGAAGAGTAGACTTGAGGAACAATTTGAACCTCATATCTCAGCGGAGGCGATACAAATTAAGGCGAGTATGCGGTCTTTGATATTCCCGGGGCTGGGGCAGATTCATAAGGGTGAAAAAGGAAAAGGCTATATTTTGATTGGAGCTGGAGCACTATCACTGTCCGCATTGGTGTTTTTTCACTGGCAATACGAAGTATCTCACGACGCATATCTCGACGCTGTCGTTCCCGATGATATTGAGAATAAATATGAGCGCTATAATCTAAATTACAAGTTGAGGAATTTCACCGCTATTACAGCGTCGGCGATTTATCTTTACAGCTATTATGACTGCGTATATACACCTTCCACCAATGAATTTAAGTCGATATCACTCAGACTGACCCCAACGATGTTATCGGTGCGATTCAATTTCTAAGGCACTCCAACTAAGCTTAACATACCTTACTCCCTGCAAAATATGCATTACTTATGCACTTTGTGCAAAAGCTCATCCAAATACCCTCTACCATTCATCGTAAAAATCGCTGGTACATAATTTGCGCTTTAACTAACCAAAGGATATTGTTCTTTATACTATACCGCGGGATTCACAGCGGTAAAAAATATAACAATTACCCGTATGATGAGCCCGCGGATTTTTGAAATAATCTAATGAGTGGATGGCTGAAGTGCTTGGGTGAATCGATGACCATCCGAATTGCTGTTGCCCCCAGCGCCGGAATGCACTGAAATACTTTTGTGATTCACCCAAAAGGCTCCATACTTATGTCAGGCAACTAGCCCCTCAACAGCATAGGATACAGGACTGCTTCTGCACTGCTTAATGCACTGATTCAGAGACAAGGTTCATAGCATGGTTTCAGGACGGCTGCATACTGCTTCAGCACTGATTCAGTTTTGGAACGGCACGGTTAGCGGGTTAGAAGGAGCCTTTAGGCATTGGTGTCATCCACTCATTTTTATAATATCCCCAAACAGCACAGCTAATAACTCCTCCAAGGTACCGACGGTGAATATTTCATCGTCGGTATTTTTTTAGGGTGACATCAGGTATTCAGTTCTTAAATTCCTATTCCTATTCATAAGATTAGCTGATTCCATCTATGTCGATATAAGCGCCTACATTTAGCTTTCCTCGTGAATTCAATTTTACCTCATAATAAATCCACTATCTTCATATCCTAAGTGATTACTATAATCTTGCTTTTTTATTTAAATTTTAATAAATTGAAAAGATATAGTATAATCAAAGCGCAACCATATCATCATTTGCAGTATCTGAACTAAATTAAAATAAATCCTGGAGAATTAAATGTCTTACAATTTAGCGCAAAAAATTCTATTACATCATCTTGTGGATGCAAATGAGCTGCCTCTGCCAGGAGCTCCCATCGCCATCAAGATAGACCAAACACTCACCCAGGACGCAACCGGAACTATGGCTTACCTGCAGTTTGAAGCGCTTGGTATGCTCAAAGTTAAAACGGAACTTTCAGTGAGTTATATTGATCATAATATGCTGCAATCCGGTTTTGAGAATCCCGATGACCATTTATTCCTGCAAACATTCGCCAGTAAATACGGCGTCTATTTTTCCAAGCCCGGAAACGGGATATGCCATCAAGTGCATCTTGAGCGATTTGGTATTCCCGGTAAGACTCTATTAGGATCGGATTCACACACTCCAACCGGGGGGGGTATTGGTATGATAGCAATGGGCGCCGGTGGATTAGATGTGGCTTTAGCAATGGGGGGGATAGCCTTTCATCTGCCTATGCCGAAAGTTGTAAAAGTCGAATTAGTCGGTGAACTTCAGCCGTTTGTGTCAGCCAAGGATATCATCCTCGAAGTGTTGAGGCAATTAACCGTGAAAGGCGGGGTGGGGAAGATAATGGAATACACCGGGCCCGGCGTTGAAATATTGACGGTGCCGGAAAGAGCCACCATAACTAATATGGGCGCTGAATTGGGGGCGACAACTTCAGTCTTCCCCTCAGACGATATGACCAGGCAATTCCTGCGCGCCCAGAACCGTGAATACAATTGGGTGCCGATCGCTCCCGACCCGGACGCAGTTTACGATGAAGAAATAACCATTAATCTATCCGAATTGGAACCGCTCATCGCCCAACCCCATATGCCGGACAGGGTGGTGAAAGTGCGGGAAATCGCCGGTATGAAGGTTCACCAGGTGGCGATGGGTTCCTGCACAAATTCGTCCTATGTCGATTTAATGAAGGTCGCGGGGATGCTTGAAGGGCGCACAGTTCATCCCGAAGTCTCGGCAGGATTGGGACCCGGTTCCCGTCAGATTATCGAGGAATTGATGGACAACGGCGCCTGGTATGACATCGTTCAAGCGGGGGTTAGGATTCTTGAAAGCGGATGCGGGCCCTGCATAGGGATGGGCTTCTCACCGCCGTCCGAAGGGATATCGATTCGCACTCATAACCGCAATTTCCTCGGCCGTTCGGGCACCAAATCCGCTAAAGTCTACCTCGCCAGCCCCGAAACGGCGGTAGCCTGCGCGTTGACCGGTGAAATCACCGACCCCCGCGATTTGGGCATCGAACCTTTCAAGGTCGCAATGCCGGACACATTCATCATCGACGACAGCCTGATAATCGCTCCTTCGCCTGAACCGGAAAGGGTGGAGATAATTCGGGGACCTAATATACAACCGCTTCCCATCAAGGCTCCTTTGGAAGGGAAAATTTCGGGAGAAGTCCTACTCAAGTTGGAAGATAACATCACCACGGACCATATTATGCCGGCGGGGGCGAAGATTCTGCCTTTAAGATCGAATATTCCCAAGATTGCAGAACATGTGTTTGAAGTTGTCGATCCTGAATTTCCCAGGCGCGCTCAGGAGAAGGGCGGCGGATTCATCGTTGGCGGAATGAACTACGGTCAGGGTTCTTCGCGGGAACACGCTGCCCTGGCGCCAATGTATTTGGGAGTGAAAGCTGTCATCGTGAAAAGCTTCGCGCGAATCCACCTGGCGAACCTCATCAATTTCGGGATACTTCCGCTGACTTTCAAGGATGAAGCGGATTATGACAAGATTGAGCAGGGCGATATGCTTTCGATTGATACTTCAGGGATTGCGCCCGGGGCGGAACTCACGCTGATTAATGAAACCAAGGGCATCAAAATTCCGCTTGCGCACAGCTTGGATGAGAGGAGTATAGCGATTATCAGGGCGGGGGGGGCGCTGGCTTATGCGAGGGGGTAGGAGGGAATAAGTAATTAAAGTCTAACGCTAATATTAACATAATATTATAAGAATGTACATTGTGAGTTACAATCCAACATATGTTGGCATTCCGTTCACAGAATTCTCGACAATTGATGAAAACACCGATTTAGAAAACCTCAATTTAAATTGGCGGGAACAGGATTTGCCGGAAAGGGTTAGAACAAAGCATGTGCACAGGCTGCACCCTTATCTTGGCAAGTTCATCCCTCAATTAGTCGAAATATTTCTGCGTAAATACAGACCAAACAGTGTGCTCGATCCTTTCTGTGGATGCGGGACTACTTTGGTTCAGGCGAATGAGTTGGGAATTAAATCAATAGGATGCGATATATCAATATTCAATTGTATGATAAGCAAAGTTAAAACAGATAAATACGATTTATCAATTTTACAGAGTGAAATATTAGAACTAATTAATAAACTCAAGTTTGAGTATCCTTATCATAGCGAGAATGATTTTAGCGATTATCTCAAAACATGGTACAGTCAGAAATCGTTGGATGATCTCTTTCATTTCAAAGAGACATTGGAATCATTTACTTACAATAACTTATATAAAGTAATTCTATCCCGGGCGGCAAGGTCAGCCCGATTAACTACACATTACGATTTAGATTTTCCAAAGAAACCCATCAGAGTCCCTTATTATTGTAGAAAACACAGCAGAATTTGTTATCCTGTGAAAGAAGCCAATAAGTTCTTAATAAGATACTGTAATAATACATTTAAAAGGATTGTTGAATTTGCAGAATATAGAACAGACGCTGATGTTGTTATAATTAATGGGGATTCATCTAATGTTGTTTTTCCCAAAGTGGACATTGTTATAACTTCTCCGCCCTATGTTGGATTGATAGATTATCATGAACAACATCGTTATGCTTACGATTTATTAAATCTACCTTCGAATGACCATCATGAAATAGGTTCTGCCACTAATGGCAGTGGTCAAAAGGCTCAGAAAGAATACAAAAAAGCAATGATGAAAGTGTATGATAATTTGAAAACAGCAGTAAAAAGAAGTGGCATAATAATAACAATTATTAATGATAAATATAATTTATTTAACCCTGACAAATTCGGCTTCGTCGAAGAGATGAGACTCAAACGCCATGTAAATCGACGAACAGGAATGAGAAAAAGTAATTTCTTTGAGGAAATCCTTATTTGGAGAAATAAATGACTTCAGTTAATGCAAGAAATCAAATAAAAGAACATATTATTATGAATCTGAGCGGCTTTGAAGCTCGTATAAAAGATAAGGTTCGCAAATCGGTTGGGATGACTAAAGCGAGTAGTACTTCAGGAAATCTTAAACCTTTCCATGAAGCTTTATTGCCCAATTGGGTAAACTTAGCTTCGACTATTGAAAGGTCTTTATCTACAACTTTAGGCACAACTTATGAAAAATGCGCATATATTATTGCCAAAGAAAAACACCCATATGCTAAGATACAACACAAAATTCAAGGTTTAATAACTAACCCTGAAATTGCTATAATTGACAGTATAATTGAAGAAATAGATAGAGATGGTATGCGAGTTCCTTATATGGATTATCTTGAACAAGTTTTGCAGGTTCATAAAAGAGGCGGTGATAAAAGAGTTGTAGTATCCGATATTTTCGTGAAAACAATTGATGACACTGAGTTCTATTTTGAAATGAAAACTCCTAAAGCAAATAAAACCCAGTGTCTTAATATGACCCGTGATATGCTCACGATTTCCGCATTGCGGAGAGGGTCTGACACTAAAGTGGAGACTTTCTTCGCTATGCCTTATAATCCTTATGGAACCAGAAAGGAAGATTATAATCATAGTATTGTAAAGACATATATGGATATTGAATACCAAGTTTTAATTGGTGCTGAATTCTGGGATTTCTTAGGCGGAAAAGGCACATTTAATGAACTTATTCAAATTTATGAAGAAGTAGGAAATGAATTTTTTAAGGATGTAATTCAGAGAATTGGGTCAGATTAATTGTTACCTCCAACGGGCAAAAACATAACGGTTTTAAACATAAACAAAATAAGAATTAAATTATATTGAAATATTAGGGAATTTAAAATGGATCCCACTAAAATCATTTATTCTCTGAACATCGAAGATGTTCAAACCGTTGCTCAAGAGCAATTGGGCAGGGAACTTACGGATGAAGAATTAATATTGGTTGAAGATAAGGTTTGTGATTACATAGATTGGTATGGAGCGATTGACTCTGCCATTAATAATGTGCTGGAAAGCAAAAAAACAAATTTTAAAATTCGAATCTTGTAGAGTCATAATTCTTAATTCATAATTTTAAAAATGCCCCCCCCCCTAAATACACAACTCGACCTCCTGCTCCGCGGCGCGGCGGAAGTAGTGCTGGAAGAAGAGTTTGAGAAGTTAATCGCAGATTCCATCAAGCGTAACAAGCCGCTGATTGTCAAGCAGGGATTCGACCCTTCAGCGCCCGATTTGCACCTGGGGCATACGGTCTCCATCCGCAAGCTCAAAAAATTCCAGGATTTGGGGCATACGGTAATCTTCGTCATCGGTGATTTCACCGGCTTGGTGGGCGACCCTACCGGAAGGAATGTAATGCGCCCTCGGATGACCCGCGAGGAAATCGCCGAAAACGCCGCGACTTACAAGGAACAGGTCTTCAAAATCCTCGACCCCGATAAAACCATAGTCCGCTTCAACAGCGAATGGCTGGGGAAGCTCGATATATACCAGCTTTTGGATTTAACCGCCCATTACACCGTCGCCAGGATGCTGGAGCGGGATGATTTCGAAAAGCGCTATCGTTCCGGCAAGCCCATCGCCCTGCTGGAATTTCTATATCCCCTCTTTCAAGCGTATGATTCGGTGGCGCTGAAATGCGATGTGGAATTAGGCGGCACCGACCAGAAGTTCAACCTGCTGCTGGGAAGGCACATTCAGCAGGAATACGGTTTGAAGGGGCAGGTCGCTTTCCTGATGCCGCTGTTGGTCGGCACCGACGGCGTTGAAAAGATGTCCAAGTCAACGGGGAACTATATCGCGATTAACGACCCTGCGGGGGAAATATATGGAAAGACTATGTCCATTCCGGATGAACAGATTTACCCTTACTTTGAATTGCTAACCGATACTTCGACTGAAGAATTAGCGGAAATCAAAGCCGCCCTCAACGATGAAAACACAAACCCCCGCGATTTGAAAAGGCAACTGGCGGGGGAATTGGTGAAGATGTACCATTCCCCTCAAGACGCCGTTGAAGCTGAAAAACAATTCGATCGTCTGTTCATACAAAAACAAGAGCCAGATGATATCTCAGACAAACCCTTCCCAAAAGGGAAAATAATGATTTGCAAGTTATTGAATGAATTGGGACTTACCGCTAGTATCGCCGAAGGAAAAAGAATGATTAAACAAGGCGCGGTTAAAATCGACGGTCAAAATGTGAACGATTGTTATGATACAATAATATTAATTGAACCTAGAATTCTACAAGTGGGTAAACGGAAATTCGCCAGAGTGATTCCCAAATGAGATGAAGAATCCTTCCGCATCAGTGCAAAAACTTTCTGTCTTCATCGATGCTTTGGAGCCGGAAATAAAACGCTTTAAAAGCGAGTTCCAAGACTATCTGAAATCCGGAGTTTTTGTCATTGACCAAATAAATTGTTTCATCGTCAGAGGGCAGGGAAAGCAGTTTCGACCGATGCTGACTTTCCTCAGCGCAAAATTAGTGGGTGAGTCGAGCGATTTGACGGTTAAATCGGCGCTGATTGTGGAACTTCTGCATACCGCAACTTTAGTCCATGATGATATCGTCGACGAATCGGACAAGCGCCGCGGCTTACCGGCGGTGAAAAAACTCTGGGGGAATAAGATTGCTGTGCTTTATGGGGATTACTTGTTGGCGCATTCGCTGACAGCGATGCTGGAACTGCGTGATTTGCGGGTCTTCGATATTCTTTCAATGACTTCCCGCCGTCTGGCGAAAGGGGAATTAGTTCAAGCGGCAAAGGCGAAGAAACTCGATATAAACGAATCGGTCTACCTGAAAATGATTTCCGATAAAACCGCCGCTTTAATCAGCGCTGCAGCGGAATTGGGCGCTTTAACCGCAGGGGGCGATGAAGTTCAATGCGAAGCGTTGAACCTATACGGTGAAAACTTGGGAATGGCGTTTCAGATTCGGGATGACATACTGGATTTCATTGGGCGGGAAGGGCTTTTGGGGAAACCGGTAGGTTCCGACCTCAAAGAGGGCAAGATCACACTTCCGCTTATTTATTCACTTGAAAATTCCCAGGATGGCATCCGAAAGGAGATGCTTCGAGCGATTAGAAGGCGTAAATATCCCAAGAAGGTGATTGAATTTGTCCGAAATTGCAATGGTTCCGATTACGCTCAGCGAAAAGCGGAAGGCTACGCGCAAAAGGCAGCGGACTGCCTGAATAATTTTAAGGATTGTCAGGAAAGAGAATTGCTTCTTCAAATGACTGAATTTGCAGTAAGGAGAAATAAATGAAAAAAATTCAATTGCTCCCCATATTAATGGGCGTCTTATTAGTGGTATCGTGTGTGAAGAAGGGACCGTGGAAAGGACAAGAGATTGTCCTGGGGACGGCGGTTACAATTTCTGTTCACGATTGTGGCAGCGTTAAGGGAATAGAATCCAAAATCGAAGATATCTTCACTGAGATGAAGGAATTGGATATATTGTGGGCTTACAAGGGTGAAGAGAGCGATTTGGCGCTTTTAGCTGATAATGCGGGTGGAGAATCTCAGCGTATTGACCAATATACCTTTGATTTGCTCGCCAAAGGTTTACAGTTTGAACAATTGACTGACCAAGCATTTAATATACGGATGGGCCCGATAAAGGAATTGTGGGGCTTCCATTCGCCCAATCCCCAAATTCCCGACAGCGCCGATATCGGCAGCGCCCTGGCTTTAGTGGATGGCGGTATGTTCTTCGCCGGGAAAAGCTGTTTACTGGGGCTCGCGGGGATGAAATTGGATGTCGGGGGGATTGGCAAGGGATTTGCAGTTGATTTGGCGGTGGATAAATTGATAGATGACGGCGTTAAAGCAGGATTAATTGAAGCGGGCGGTGATTTGAGAGCTTTCGGAGCTCCTCGAACCGGCGAAAAATGGCGAATCGGGGTTCGTCATCCGCGAAAACCCGATGAGTTTTATTGTATTCTTAATATTGGTGAATGGGCAGTGGCTACCTCCGGCGATTACCAACAGTACTTCGAAGTAAATGGCAAGCGGTATCATCATATCATCGATCCCAACACCGGCTATCCCTCAACGGGCTGCGTCAGCGCAACGGTCCTCGCTAAGACATGCACAGAAGCCGATGCGATAGCTACGGCATTAATGGTGATGGGCGCGGAAAAAGGGGGACGGTGGCTGGAAGAAAATCCAGGATATTTTGGCCTCATTATATATTTCGATGAAGAGGGAAATTTAACGCATTTAATATCCCCGGAATTGGAAGATTCATTCAGCTTGCATTAAGAATTAGGGAATTTTGTCTCAGTCGCCTGAAAAAATACTCATAGTCAGATTCAGTTCTGGGGGTGATATCCTGCTCGCCACCCCGCTTATCAGGTGGATGCGGAAGCGGTTCCCTGAAGCTGTGATCGATTTTGCGGTGCGTGAGAGGTTCAAAGGACTTTTAGAGGGCAATCCGAATTTAAACGAGATTCTACTCTTGAAGGAACCGGGGGATTTCAGTTGTCTTAAGCAACTAGCGCGAATCACGCGCCATAGGAATTACTCTATTGCTGTCGACATACATACGAATTTTCGCAGCGTGTATTTATGCGCTTCGATTTCCGCGAAAGTCTATCGCTGGAAACTTCCGCGATTCAGAAGGTGGCTCCTGGTTAAATGGAAGAAGAATTTGCTCGCCGAATCGCCGCCGGTTCCTTTGCGATATATGAAAGCGGTGGAGCGTTTGGGAGTCCGGGACGATGGAGGAGGTTTAGAATTCTTCGTTTCCAATGAAGCCGAAAAAAGATGTCTGGAATTATGGGCTCAGTATGGGTTCACTAATAGGAAAGTGGCGGCGATAGCTCCCGGGGCAAAGTGGAACACTAAAAGATGGAACGCTGATAAATTTGCGGAAACCGGAAAAAAGCTACTGGAAACCCAATGCGACGCGTTAATCCTTTTGGGTTCAGCCGATGAGCGGCGATTGTGCGATGAGATTGAGGTTAAAATCGGTGATTCTGTATTGAACATAGCTGGGGAAACCGATTTTAACTTGGCGGGGGCGATTCTGAGGAAATGCGCTGTTTTCCTCGGCAACGATTCCGGTTTGAGTCATTTGGCTTCGGCGGTGAATACGCCAACGGTGACTATTTTCGGTCCCACGGTGAAGGAATTCGGGTTCTTCCCATTTAGAAATAGGGCGATAGTTTTACAGCGGGAATTATACTGCCGGCCTTGTTCTCATATAGGAAGCGATAAATGCCCTGAAAAACACTTCCTCTGTATGGAGGATATTACAATCGAAGAAGTTCTGAACGCATCCGATAACCTGCTTAACTTTAATTAAAACGGAGATGCAAAATGAAAGTAGGTCGGTTTTACAAACAAAAAGCGCGTAAGCTGTTTAAAACAGCGATTACAGCTTTGTTTCTCATTTTGATTTTCTGGACGATGGTCGGTGCGCAGCCGGCGTCTGGAACTGTGGAGGGATTGAAAATAGAAATCGCCGATGAGATGGTCCTTCTTACCTGGATGAAGGTGGCGTCCAGCGGTGAATTCGAGGTAACCTATCGCATTAAGATAACGACAATTTCCGGTGTCGAATATATTACCACCGCCGATACTTTTTACACTGAACCGTTCGCCACTAACTATGCGTTTTTCGATGTGCAGTATCTGCTGCCGGATTTTTCCAATGCGGGCGATGAAGTCATCATCCAGGATTTTGAATCGGGGACGATACAATTAATCAGTTATAGCTCACAGCAGGATAGGGAACCGAACGCCTGGAACATCGCCACTGATGAAACTTTCCAGGGCTCAGCTTATTCCCTCCAGGTATACGGTAATACCTGGAAAATGGAGATGATAACCCCTTTGTCTGTTCAATACAATACAATGTGGGGGATTGCGGTCTACACTTACGACTCTCCCAGCAGCTCGCCTCCTGAAATCTGCGGATTCGGGCTGGGGGATGGCGCGAATGAGCTGTTCTACACTTTCAGGGGTTCGGAAATGGCGGATTCGGTGCATTGGCGGACGACTTATCATTGCGTTGGCGATGAAGACGAATGGATATTTCATTTCCTTCCGGTGGGGGTTGATTGGTTCAACGCTTATGGGTACGAGCCAACAATCAACAGGTTGATTTATTTGAACGATGAAGACGCTTGGTCAAGTAATGGCGGCATATATTTTGACTATATCTGTGATATAACTGAAGATATGCCCTTACCGCCGGAATTGACCGTTGATTTTGAACCGTTGATTTCCTATGAAGCGCAGGGGATGTCCATCCAATTCACTGCAGAAGCGGTAGACCCGGATTCGGACACCCTCTATTATCATTGGGAATTCGGGGACGGCAGTTTCACGGATGAGCAAAGTCCAACCCATACTTTCCCCTATATGGGCAATTTCAGCGTTCAGGCTGAGGTTTATGATGAGACCAATTTATACGACCGCCAGAGCATCGAATTAATGGTTCCCATCGGCAATTCCAATGCGGAAATAACCATCAACTTCACCGGTGATTGCATGATGGGGCGGCGGTATGAAGAATCTTGGAGCATCATACCCAACTATGGAGCTGATGCAATTTGGCAACCCACCCTCGATGTCCTCGGTGGTGGAGCGGATTTGACATTCATCAATTTCGAAAGTCCATTGACTTCCAATACTTCAACCCCGCATCCAACCAAGGAATACATATTTTATACCAGACCGGAACATGTCGAAGCCTTACTATTCGCTGGTATAGACGGGGTTACTTTGGCGAATAATCATATTATGGATTATATGGAACCGGCCTTGATTGAAACCCACTTTGTCCTCGACACCGCTGGCATAAAGCGCTGCGGTTCAGGATTGAATGAAAATGAAGCGATGCAGCCGATAGTCAATTTCAGCGAAGGTATTTCGGTCTGCAATTTGGGCTATTGCAACCGCACCGGGCGAGCCGACAACCTCCCGCCGTTTATGGAAGCCGGCCCCAATAAAGCGGGTTTCACCTGGTTCACCGAATATTATTTGGAACAGACTATCCCGCAAGCCGCCGCTCTTTATGATATCGTAGTGGCGCAGGTTCACTGCGGCATCGAATATGACACCACTCCCGATACGACTTTAGGCGGGGACGCCGCCGGAGAAATTTGGATGCCCATACCTTTGGAAGTCGATTCCACAACTTTAGAACTGCAGTATACCGCCCTGGATTTGGGGGCTGATATTGTGGTTGCGCACCATCCGCATGTGCTTCAGGGCTATGAAGTGCATAACGGCAAGCTGATAGCCCACAGTATGGGGAATTTCGCCTTCGACCAGAATATTTTTGAAACCTTCCCTTCTATGATATTGTATGCGGATTTGAATCGGGAAAGGATTTACCAATGTTATTTCAGGCCGGTTTATATTGACGATTATGTTCCCCACGAAGCGACCGGCGGCCTTGGTCGAAGCATCATCGACCGGATTGCCGACTATTCCAGGGATTTGAACACTACTGTTATGCCCTATTATGACGACAATATCGCTTATATCGCTTTAAATGAGGAGGATATTATCCCGGAACCGGTCACTCGCAGCGACACTATTTATTTCCCGGAGAACTCTATCAGCTCTCCATCGACTTCATACCCGATGGAGATATACTGGGATGGATTTCTCACTTCCATCGATGGGGTGTCCGGTCAAGCTACAGAGTATGCGGTTCGTTTCGGCAGGGAAATGCTGTGGATGGGGAACTTCGAGGATGAAGGCTCGACGCTGTGGGATCTCGGTTCCGATGGTGCGACTATCGATAATTTTATTACTTACGAAGGAAATTGCGCCTTGAAGCTCTATCGGAATGCCTATCAGTCTTCGGAAGTGAGTGTGGAGCTTGAAAAACGGTTCGCCTTCGATGATGAGTTGTATTCTATGTGCGGCAGAATCAAGGGAATCAATGTTAATAATGCAGTAGTGGAGATGAGCTATTATACTTCCAGATACAGCGGCGGATTTATCGAAACTCAGGTTGTCAGCCAGCCGCTAACCGGCACCTTCGATTGGATTTATTTCACATCATACTTGGAAATTCCCGGTAACGCATATTATGGGAATATAGAATTTCACGCTTATCCGCCCGCGAACGATGACGGCAATGCCTGGTTCGATGAAATCAAATTGATAAAGTGGGAGGATGAATGGCATACTGTGCCGGTGGAAATCCCTCAGCCCAACAATTACCGCTTCATCCAAATCCGCACCAATGAAGGGATTTTCGACTTCACCAAAGTCGGATATACGCTTACGAAGTATAATGTGAAGGATCTGGTGTATTAATAAAAATGGTTCCTCGCTGTTTTGTGTGGGTGAATGTTTTAATTTCCGCCAGAACAACTGATCTAGTCATTCG
>JABMRZ010000214.1 GCA_013202315.1 Candidatus Tariuqbacter arcticus
AAGGAAATGAGAGGAGAGGACGGGAATGACAGGAGGGTACGGGAATGACAGGAGGGTACGGGAATGACAGGAGAGTACGGGAATGACAGGAGAGGACGGGAATGACAGGAGGGTACGGGAATGACAGGAGGGTACGGGAATGATAGGAGAGGACGGGAATGACATTGATGCTGTCCTGACCCTTCAGGATAGACTAAATGTTTCTGTATGTCTAATAAATACAATCTGCTGATTAGAATAGATAACCGAATAATTAATGAATTATTAATTGACTATCATATATCTTATATCATATATCTTATTTCTTAAGTAAATGGACCTCACCTTCATACGCTATAAAGAGCGGCATATCCTGCTGTTGATGGATTTTTTCGCTTTTCTGATGGCGCATTGTGCGATATATTATTTGCGATTCAGGAGCGGATTATTCGGAGCGCCGGTGGGTTATTGGAGTCTGCTGATACCCGCATTAGTAACCAGCGCATATTGGCTGGTGATATTCGCTATGCTGGGTCAGTACCGTCCTTTATATGGTAAATCGAGGCTGGATTCACTGTTGGCAACTATGAAGAGCACCGCGGTGGGGATATTCATCATCTTCTTCCTAATGACCCTGGACAAGGAGGCGCCGTTCACTAAAGGGAATGTAACCTTATTAATATATTGGGCGCTGTTAGTTGGGTTTGCGGGCGGGGGGCGAATCGTTTTGCGGACGGTTCAGCATATTCTCTTGATGAAAGGGGTGGCTCTTTCACCAGCTTTAATCGTCGGCTTCAATGAACGGGGGAAGAAGCTGTTGGATCAAACAATCCGCTTTCCGGTGATGGGTTATAAAGTGATGGGATTCGTGGATGACAAATTCACCGAAGGCGTTCACAGGGATATCAGAGTGTTGGGGCTGGTGGATGATTTGTACCGCTTAATCCCTGATTATGGGGTTATGGAGGTGATACTGGCTTTGAGCCGCGAAGATGAATCGCTTATGGAGCGGGTTATCGGCATCTGCGGTTTGCTGGGTGTCCGAATAAAGATTATGCCGGAGTTATATCATTTGGTTAGCGGACAAGTGAAGGTTATGGGGCTTTATGGAGTTCCCTTGGTGGAGGTTTTCCCCGACTTGATGCCGCCGTGGGCGCAGGTGATGAAGCGGCTGATGGATATCGTTTGTTCTTTATTGGTGTTGACTGTCAATCTGCCTGTTATGTTGGCGATAGCTGTATTGATTAAACTGGACAGTGAGGGTCCCATTATTTACAGCCAGAAGCGGGTCGGCATACGAGGGAAAGAATTCACACTGTTTAAATTTCGTTCAATGATAAAAGACGCTGAAGCGAAGACTGGGGCTGTATGGGCGGAGAAGGATGACCCGCGTATTACTAAAGTGGGAAGATTCCTGCGGAAAGCTCGCTTGGATGAACTGCCACAATTCTTCAATGTGCTGAAAGGGAATATGAGCCTGGTGGGTCCCCGCCCCGAAAGGAAAATCTTCGTCGATAGGTTTATCAAGGAAATACCGTTGTATTCCCGTCGCTTGAATGTTAAACCCGGTATCACTGGCTGGGCGCAGGTCAAATACAAATACGATGAATCCCTTGATGATGTCAAGATGAAGCTTTCCTATGATTTGTATTACTTGGAAAATTTATCTTTGAAGTTCGATTTGAAAATAATGCTGCTGACCTTTGCTGTGATGTTGTGGGGAAAAGGGCAATAGGCGGAGAACGGTGAACAGTAAACGGTGAGCGGTAAACAGTGAGCGGTAAACAGTATATAAACATAATATAAATTGGTATAGCATTATGAAGTTTCATACAGAATATTTGACATTCAACACCAAGAAGAAGCGTGAGTATATCAACATCACCCCGGAAGTGGAAAGAGCGCGGGCCAAATCCGGCATCCGCGAGGGGATGATATTAGTTTCGGCGATGCACATCACCGCCGGAGTATATGTCAACGATGCGGAGTTGGGTTTAATCGCCGACATCGATGAATGGCTGGAAGAACTTGCCCCTTTCGCCGACTATCGTCATCATCGGACCGGCGAGACCAACGGCGACGCTCACTTAAAATCGCTTCTGGTTCATCATCAAGTCGTTATACCTGTAACGGATGGGAGACTCGATTTCGGACCCTGGCAGCAGGTTTATTACGCCGAATTCGACGGTCGCAGGCGTAAAAGGGTGATAATCAAAGTGATGGGCGAATGATATAATTTAAAATGTAGAATGAAGAATTTAGGTTGTGGGCAATAGGCTGTAGACTTTGGCTTACTTGTCATCCCAGCTTGACCGGAAACCTAATGCTGTTATTCCCATGCTTTCTTGTCATTCCTGCCCTCTACTGTCATTCCCGCGAAAGCGGGAATCCATTGTTTTTGTTATTCATGCAAATAATGACATCAGAAATTCTTTTCAAGCATAGCTACAAATGAGACCAAGTTTTGAATAACAGACTTGTCAATATAATTCTAAGCGCGGTATTTTTCACAGCGGTATTTCCTAATGCGGCGCCCGCTCAAATCAATATCGAGCAAAAGCGTAGTCAGCTCGAAAACAAAGGCTGGGGAGCGGATTTGGAATTGTACTTGACCGTCAATCAAGGCAATACTGAATTAGTTCAGTTTGATAATATCAGTTCTCTGGCGCATCGGAGTGACCCGCATATGGGTTTTTTGTTGTTGAATTTTTCGACCGGCGAAAGTGCGGGTGAGCGCATCCTCGACAAAGGAATGGGACATTTACGCTACAACAAAATGCTGAATCCCACTATGTTCTGGGAAGTTTTCACGCAGCTTGAATATGACGAGTTCACTTTGTTGGAATTGAGGTGGCTGCTGGGTTCGGGGCCGCGGATAGTTTTGGCTGATCAAAAAAAGGTGAACGCCGCATTAGGGGTGGCATTGATGCGGGAATATGAAGAATTGAACCTGCACAGAGATGACGGCAGAACCGTCAAAGAATGCGCATATTTAATCAGTTCGTATTTGGATGTAAGCCTATCCATCAATAATATTATCACTTTTAGCAACACGGTGTATTTTCAGCCGACACTGAAAGATGTTGATAATTTCAAAGTGTTGAACGACGCCAGTCTGACATTTCAAATCATCAATATCCTCAGCTTTAAGGTCACCCTTAATCTGAAATATGACAGTCAGCCTCCGCCCGAGGTGAAAAATCTCGATTTGCAGTTGAAGAATGGGGTGGTGGTGCGTTTATAATATTAACCGCGTGAACAAATTGTAACGGTAGAAATATATGTATAACCTGAAATTCATTCGTGAAAATACCGAGTCGCTCCGCGCAGGTTTGGAAAAGCGTGGGGAAGCAGTCCGGCTCGATCCCATACTTGAATTGGACGAGAAGCGGCGTGCGGTACTTCTCGAAGTAGAAGCATTAAAAGCCGAGCGAAACCGAAAATCCCATCAAATCGGCGAGATGATAAAGAGCGGGGAAAAGGCTCAAGCCGACAAAATGCGCGCAGAAGTGAAAGCAATCGGCGAAGAAATAAAAAGATTCGATGTTGAATTGCGCGAAATCGAAGCTCAATTGAATGATAAAATATCCTGGCTGCCGAATATCCCTCACCAATCGACGCCGGTGGGAAACGATGAATCGGCGAATGTCGAAATCAAACAATGGGGGGAAAAGTTAAAAGCGTATTTCCCGATAAAAGACCACCTCGATTTGGGGAAGGCGCTGGGGATTATCGATTTTGAAAGAGCGGCTAAGGTGACCGGGAGCGGTTTCCCTTTCTATATCGGAAAGGGGGCGGCGCTGGAAAGGGCGCTGATAAATTATATGCTCGATACCCACACAAAGGAGCATAAATATACCGAAGTTTTCCCGCCCTTTATGGTGAATCGTGAATCGCTTTTCAGCACCGGGCAGATTCCCAAGTTGGAAGAAGATATGTATCGCTGTCGGGATGATGAATTGTATCTCATCCCCACCGCCGAAGTTCCGATTACCAATTTTCACCGCGATGAGACTTTTCTGGAGAAGGATTTGCCCGTTAGTTATGCGGGTTATACCGCTTGTTTCCGGCGGGAAGCGGGTTCTTACGGCAAGGAAACGCGGGGGTTCCTGCGGGTGCATCAATTCAACAAAGTTGAGAT
>JABMRZ010000215.1 GCA_013202315.1 Candidatus Tariuqbacter arcticus
ATCCTAAATCCTAAATCCCAAATCCTAAATCCTAAATCCTATTTTTAGAGTAAAGCGTAGTGAACGATTTATGACTAATAAACCGCTGCAGATTTCGGTAATCGGTGTGGGGCACCTCGGTAAACTGCATGCGAAGCTGTTGAAGCAAGTCCCGAACGCTGAACTTGCCGGGGTTTACGATGTCGATACGGCGAAGTGTTCAAGCGTCGCCGCTGAAATCGGCTGCCGGGCACACGAAAGTGTGGACGATGTATTGATTCGCTCGCATGGGGTAATCATCGCCGCCACCACTTCGGCGCATGCGGATCTGGCGTTGGACGCTATTTTCCAAGGCAGGCATCTGTTCGTGGAAAAGCCCTTGGCGGACAGCGCTGAATCCGCCAGGGAAGTTGTCGAAGCGGCTGAAACCGCCGGAGTCAAGCTTCAGGTGGGGCACATCGAGCGGTTCAATCCCGCATTCCGCGCAATCGAAGGGGTGGAATTGAATCCAAGTTTCATCGAAGTTCACCGTTTGGCGGCTTTCGACCCGCGGGGGACCGATGTTGCAGTGGTGCAGGATTTGATGATTCACGATTTGGATTTGATTTTGAAGATGGTGTCATCGCCGGTAACCGAGATTCACGCATCGGGGGTGGAAGTGATATCCGGGGGGATTGATATCGCCAACGCCCGCTTGATATTCGATTCGGGATGCGTAGCGAATATCACCGCCAGCCGGTTGTCTGCCAAGAAGATGCGGAAGATGAGGATATTTCAGCGGAACGGTTATATCTCCCTCGATTTCCTCAAGGGAGAAGCGGAGATATTCCGCTTGGAAGAAGGTGAAACCAGCTCCGGAGCGATGGTGTTGGGAGCTATCGATAAGGGAGTCCACCGGCGTAATATAGTCTATATAAACCCCCCTGCGCCGCCGGTGAACGCGCTGTTGGAAGAACAGAAGGCTTTCGTGGAGGCAATCCTGGAAGATAAACCGGTTCCGGTCACCGGCGAAGAGGCTTTGGCGGCGATGGAATTGTCCGAACGAATTTTGGAAAAAATTTCCGAGGCGGGGTCTTGAAACCGGTCTTGATAGTCGCCGGTGAGCCTTCGGGAGATTTGCACGCCGCCCGGTTAGTTCGGGAGATGAAGCGTCTTCAACCGGAAATCCACTTTTTCGGCGTGGGGGGCGATGCGATGAAGGCTGAAGGGGTCGAAATCCTGATTCATATCGAAGGAATGTCCTTTATGGGCTTCATCGAAGTGGTCAAGCATATTCCGCGGATTAAGAAACTGATGGGGCGGTTATTGAGCGAAGTTCACCGGCGGGAGGCTGGGCTGGCGATATTGGTCGATTATCCCGGATTCAATCTCAGACTGGCTGAAAAGTTGAAATCTCCGAAGTTTCAGCCGAATCCGAAGATATTCTACTACATCAGCCCGCAGGTTTGGGCTTGGGGGGCGAAACGAATTCCCAAGATAGCTGGAATAATAGACCGGATGGCGGGAATTCTGCCTTTTGAGGTTGAGACATACAAGGGTTCGGGGCTTGATTTTCATTTTGTGGGGCATCCGCTGCTGGATGAGATGGATTCCTTCAGCGAAAGGGGGGAATTCTTCCGGAGGTACGATTTGGATTCGGAACATCCTTTAGTCGCACTGCTCCCCGGCAGCCGGGTTCAGGAAGTAAAACGCATCCTCCCGCCAATGTTGGCGGCGGCGAAAATCATTCGGACGAAGATGGATTGCGGTTTCGCGGTGGGTGCGTCCGATTCGGTAAACCGCAATTTTTACCGCAGCATAGATGCGGCGCAGCCGATTTACGGCGATACGCATAATTTAATGCATAATGCGGATTTGGTGATAACCGCATCGGGCACCGCCACCTTGGAAACCGCTATAGCGGGAACGCCGATGGTGGTAGTCTACAAGTTGCATCCGTTGAGTTTTCAAATCGGCAAACGGGTGGTGAAGCTGAAGAATATAGCTTTGGCGAATGTGGTGGCGGGGGAGCTGGTAGTGCCCGAATTGATTCAGGATAACGCCACGGGGGAGAACATCGCCGCTGAAGCTTTTAATATTTTGCAGAATCCGGCGCGGCAGGCTGAAATTCAGGGAAAGCTCAGCCGGGTGAAGGAAAAATTAGGGCAGCCCGGCGCTTCCGCGCGAGCGGCGGTGTTGGCGGTGGAAATGATTGAATGATAGTTGGTTATTGGTTGTCGGTGGTCGGTGGTCGGTGGTCGGTAGGAAACATAGAAGATTTTAAACCCAGTGGGTACAGAAAAAATATTGAAACACAGAAGGGCACAGAATGCGCAGAACTGGATTCCCGCTAAAAGAATGCGGGAATGACAGCCCACAAAACCCTAAACCATAAACCCTATTTTCAGGTTAAAGAATTTATTTATTA
>JABMRZ010000216.1 GCA_013202315.1 Candidatus Tariuqbacter arcticus
ATTTAGGATTTAGGAATTGGGAATTGGGATTTAGGGATTAGCGGGCTGTCATTCCCGCATGGCTTTAGCGGGAATCCATACCCAGTTTTCATCCTAAGTTGTCCTGAACGTTGGTGATGAGGGTTTATGTTATTTTTTGCGAGAGTTCATCGAATATTACTGCTGGGGACTCATTTTAATCAAATAGAAATCGGAACCCCAGCCCCCAAAGGAAGCTGACGAACCCGCCGCAATATATCCCCCGTCGCTGGAATATTGAATACATCGGAATTCATCGTCAGCCGGACCGCCGTAGAAATCGGTGGAAATCTCACTTCCGAATGCGTCCGTTTTGACGATGCAGGCGTCGCCGTTGTATTTTCCCGCGATTATATAGCCGCCATCATAAGTCTGCAATACACTGTAGCCGATATCCTCGCCGCTGCCGCCGTAAGTTTCCGACCACAATTCATTTCCTTCGGAATCGGTCTTGACCAGACAGATGTCGAGAGAGCTGGTTGGGGTGAGGTTGAATTTAGAACCGGCGACAATATACCCGCCATCGGAAGTTTGCCGGACGCTGTAGCCGCAGCTTGTGGGGCTGCTGAGATAGCTCTTACTCCATTGCTGGTTACCTTCGGAATCGGTTTTAATCAGTCTTACATATCCAAAAGTGGCTGAACTCGTATTTCCGGCGATTACATATCCGCCATCGGAGGTTTGTTGTATATCGTAACCGTTTTCGTAATTACTCCCGCCGTAGGTCTGATTCCATATTTCGTCGCCGTTAGCGTCGGTCTTTATAAGCCAAACATCGGAATTTCCGGCGCCATAGGAATCGGTGAAGCCGACGATAATGTATCCGTCAACTATTTCACGGACGCAATATCCCGCATCGTTTCCACTTCCGCCCAAATTCTGGTTCCATTCCTCAATACCAACTGAATTTGTTTTAATCAGCCAAACATCCGAGTGTCCGGCGCCATAATAATAGCCTGCTAATATATATCCGCCGTCCGAAGTTTGTTGGACGCAGTTTATCTCTTCATCGCCTCCGATGTCGAAAGTTTGATTCCACACTTCAATGCCGTTGGCGTTGGTTTTAATCAGCCAGCCGTCTACAGGATCATCGCCGGTTTTCCCGGCGATGATGTATCCGCCATCGATTGTATTATCAACATAATATCCGAATTCATCATCTCCATTGTCGAACGTGGCTTCCCAATAAGTGATAATAGTCAAGGGTTCCGAAGCGTTGAAGGGTGCTGCAATATTCGCCGCCCGGTCGGTGAAGTTGGCGGTGATTATTCCTTCGACGGCATAATCGTCCGATTGAACAATATAATCGAGGGAATAACTCCCGTCAGCGTTATCATTCAGCACCAAGTTTTCGAAAACACCATCGAGGGTTAAAGATGCCATTCCGCCGTTTTCAGCGCCGAAATAATCGTCTTCTGTCGTCATATAAAACTGTATTAAATCGCCCGCCATAAGGGTATCGCCGCCGCTTGTCGTCCAGTAGAAGGTATCGATGGCGCAAAATGTGTCCAGCCCGATGCTGTCAACCGAAGCGGGAGATATGAAGAAGTCATTTTTAAACCAGGCGTAAGCGTGCTTTATTCCATCCCCCTCCCCCAAATCAAAATCGCTGATATTGGCTTGAAACGGCTGCCAGGGCACGCTGGAAGAATCGGAATCCAAGCTGAGTTTCATCTCCAAAGCTCCATCGCCCGGGAAGGCGATTTCAACCTGCGGATGGTTCACATACTGTGAATCGGAAGCGATTTCAACGGTGTTGGTGATGGTCTGAGGTTCGATAGTGTCAAATATGATATCGCTCTCAATCAAGAAGACATTTCTGAATATACCATAGACCGTTTTCCCTCCGCCGCCTTCGGATAAGTTGAAAGCGATTGAATCTGCCAGGGGAATCCAATCCACTCCGGTGAATGCGGCATCTTCGGAGAATTTGCAGAAGATTTCCATACCCTGCGCTTGGGGGAACAGCCATACATCACGCACGGCTGTATATGCATCATCATAATTGATGGTCAAAGCGGGGTTCATCGGCAGCGGCAATATGGTGTCCTGGCAAGTTTCAATGATACCGAAATCGTTGATGAATTTTCCGTAAACAACCTTAGCGCCTTCGCCGGTCGACAACACAAAATCCAAAGAATCGACATAATCCATCCATTCGGCACCGGTGAAATCGGATTCCTCCGAGAACATACATTCCAAGTTATCGCCATTTGCACCAAGGTAGAGCCGCACTTCCCTCGATTGGGTGAATATAGAATCATGGTTTATGGTCATCGAAGCTTGCATAGGCAGGGGAATGATGGTATCGACCGCGGTATCGACAATTTCAAAATCATTTTTGAAATCCACGAACACCATTTTATCACCCGCCCCAGGGCTCAGTTGCCAGTCGATATTCTCCGCATAAGGAATCCATTCACCATCTCCGGAAGTGCATGCCTCCATTGTTCTTTTTCCCTTGACTAAGGCTAATCCTTCATCCGCGCCGTTTTGGATCTGATTTCCCCCGCTGGCGGAATCGTTGCTGATTTTAATCAAAAGCGCGCCTTCAGCCGAAAGGCTCAAGGTTACATTTCGCGAGGGAGCGTATTCTGCATCATCGTTTATCGATACTGCGGGGTTCATAGGCAGCGGGCGGGTGGTATCGCTGACCACATCGGAAGTGTCGCCGTCAGGATAGGCGAATTCAGCCTGAACTACAATTACATCCTGTCCGGCTGGAAGTTCAAACGATATGGCGGTGGAATAATCTTCCCAGGGAGCGCCGGTCAGATCGGGAGCGCCAATCCGCATCGAAGCCGCACCATAAGCCAATAAAGTAATATTTACCTGCCTTGAAGTAGAGTATCCGTTATCATCGTAGATGGAGATAATCGGGGTGATGTTTATCAGCAATTCGGTGAAATTGGAATTAATCTGAATACTATCGCCGTCCAAAGCGATTATGTAATATGTATATCGATTGCCGTTCCGGACATCCGTGTCGGTAAAGCTTGAATCGGCTGAATCATCCGAATCGAAAATCACCTGAAAAGCGGAATCGTTCACCTGGCGGTAGAGTTCATATAAATCGAATTCTTCAATCACCAGCGGGGTCCAGGTCAGAAGAATCCCCCCTTCTCCAATCTGAGCGGTGAGGCTGAAGGGGTCGCCGCCGGTGCCGGGGTTCATTTCATCGAGCGGATTGTCATATTCCGGCTTGGAAGGCTGTTCCGTGCATTGCAGGAAAGCAATCATACAAACGAGGAACAACAGAAGGGTATAGACAGATTTCCATTTTGTCATAGTGAAATCCTCCTAAAAACCGTAAACGATTTTCAGTCCGCAGCTTTGGTTTTCATCGTTCAGCGAGGCCTGAAATCCAATCCCCGGCGCTGAGGGCGGGAATTTATCTATGAAGACTATATCAATCAGATTATACAGGTAGACAGCGGCGGCGGCGAGGATGAATCCGTCCCTCAAGCGCCGGTAATCCAGCGTATCATCGTATCGGCTGTCCATAAGCAGGCGAGCCTGCTCGATTTCATCGGGATATTTTGCGGCTATATATTGCTCCCTCGCTTCATTGAAATCCGACACTTTTAACTTATGCTCACCAGCATAATAAACTGCCGAGAATCCGGCGGCGGCCTGGATAGTCAATATTCCCAGTCCCTTGACCGTTTTACCGGAGTACATTTGACCCGCTCCGGGGATACATAATGATAATAGAAACCCGGTCGAGCGCTTTTTAGGAATGAGCGACAGGCGAAGAGTATCAATTTTACCCGACTGAAGAACGATTTGAGTTTTTAATTTCTTGTATCCTTGGTGAGTAATCGAAAACTCCTGCTCGCCCGGGGAGCATTGACTAAGTTTAAAAGGGGTAACACCGATATTCTTATCATTGTATTGGATTTTGGCTCCCACCGGTTGAGAAATGATATACAATTGACTAAGTTTTTTCAGTGAAATATCGAGTTTCACCAGTTCGTTCAAGCCGATGTGGATTTCTTCCAGGTGGTCGGTGTATCCTTGGCGGGCGATTTTTAGTTCGTGTTCGCCGGCCTGGATAGTGTCGAGTCTAACCGGTGTCTGCCCGACTTTATTTTTATCGATGAAGACTTCACCGCCCGGGGGGTCGGAATTCACCCACAAAGCGCCGTATCCGGGTTTGATTTGTATTGCCACTTCGCTGGTGATTCCGGGCAGGATGAATACCTGTTTAGTCCCGACCAAATTGCCCTTTTCCAATCTAATGGTATGTTTTCCCGCGGACAATTCTTTCAAGGCAGCGGGCGTTTTATCATCGGTCATTCGTCCATCGACGAATACGGCTGCTCCGGAGGGGGAGCTGGAGATGGCGACATTTCCTTTACCGATGATTTCCCCTCCCATTTGGTCATCGTATTCCAGACCAGCCAGCTTCATAGCGGCTTGTCGCAGCCGCCTGGTGAGGACTTCTTCGATAGAACCCATGCAGTCGACGGTTTCAATTCTGAGGATTTCCGCCGTTTCCACCTTGATCAACCGGATATTAATGGTATATATCTCACCCATTTTACTCACGCTTCCAGCCACCATATTAGCCACGCCCAGAATGCGTCCCGCTTGGACAATGCATTCATTGGAAGTGCAGCCCGCCTGCTGGAAACCGATTTCCTTCAAAATATCGTTCATCTCAGCACGCTCCATCACCCTGAAAACATCGGTTTCGAATATCTCCTGGCGCAACCGGTCGGTCAAGGCGGGGGCATAGCTGGTGGGAACTCCGCCGGAAACTTCGAGCATCAAGATTGCGACATGGGATTTGCCCGCGCCATTCGATAGCGAAACCGACAATAAAATGAAAAGCAGAATTAATTTCAGGCGGAGTAATGATGTTTTAATTCGGGTGCAGGACGAGGAAGATAAGACAGGATAAGTCAATAGTTTTATCATAGTCTGAAAAAACATATTACCTTGAAAATAGGGGTTAGGGGTTAGGGGTTATCTTGGAAACGCAACTACTTATTTCGCTCATTATTAATCCGGTTATCCAGTTTGTTCAGGAGGTATTAGTTCTCTATGTTCCGTCAGGTTTCAAACACAGTGTAACCTGACGGTTAGTGGAGCAGCAGGAACGATAAAACCCGCCGGGAACTGTATAGCGGATGAAGAATCTCCTGTTTATTATACACTTAACAACTAGAGAGACCCTTCACTGCGTTCAGGGTGACACCTTTTCAAGACTTTTGCAAGAACCTCGAATAGTTTAAATATATAAGTTTCCGGGAAAATGTCAATCATTTCAGTAAAAAAAAGGGGATATTTAAAAATTTCGATATTTATTCAAATAATGTATCGCAAAGATTGTTCCTTTTATTTGTGAAGCATAAAGAGGTTCGACTCGGTGATGTAATTGTATATAATATGCTCAATGGTTCACACTTATAATAAATGGATTTAATTCTTGCGCATTATTCAAGAATTTGATTGTGGATTTACCCTTAAAATAGGATTTAGGATATAGGATTTAGGATTTAGGATTTAGGATATAGGATTAAGGATTTAGGATTTAGGA
>JABMRZ010000217.1 GCA_013202315.1 Candidatus Tariuqbacter arcticus
CATTTACTGTGAATCACTCAATTTCAAATCACGGATATCGAATTACGGTAGGGACAGAACAATGTTCTGTCCCTGCAATAATAAAGTAAATTTCAAATATCTTTAGCTAGACTTAGGTTTGCAGATTCATCGGGAAATGTAAAGGCACGGCTATACGATTAAAATTCTTTGTGAGCCCTTTGCGCCCCTTGCGCCTTTGTTGAAAAAATCCAACAAACAACAAACAACAACCAACAACCAAATACCGGCTACCGATTAAAATCACACCTCAACGGACTATCCATAACTTCCCAACTCCCCTTAAGCTTATTATTCCCGCTTTCGAAAGCCAGGTAGCTGTATTTACCGTAATGAATCAATTTCCTTCCGGTGCGCTTGATTTCTTCAACCGAATTGGCGGAAAAGGCGGCTATGCTTTCATCGACATTCAGAGGATTCCGGGCGGTTATCATATATGAACAATCCGCCCCGCCGAAACTTTGCCCCTTCAGCATAAAATTGCCGTTTTTTCCAATGAATAATATCCATTTCGACCAATTCAATCCATTGGATTCCAGCGTTTCATACAGCGAATTTTCTTCAGGGCCGCCCAATATAAAATAGGAATTTTGGCTTAAATCCTCGAATTTCACCACTGAATCGATGAGTATTGTCGCCGCGCCGCTGCGATTCAATGTCTCCGCCATTTCCCGGTATGCCTGTGTTTTCCCCTCCTCCGCCGAGGACGGCAGTATAATAACCTGTTTTTCAGCCCCCAGGACTTCCGACAATGAAGCGGGATACTCGGCTCTGTCCAGTTTGCGGAAGACATCGAAATCGGGGTCGACCGCCACCGCTGATGGTTTCTCACCGCATTCGATGGTAACGGGTTCGAGGGACGAATTGAATTCAAACCAATGTGTCGCTTCAGCGTTTTCGTAATAAACAGTAATCGGAACCTTCAGTCTAAACACATCCTCTCCCTGCGCCACTTTCAAATGAATCGCATAATCCCCTTCGTGCTGTTCCAGTTTCACATCAGACAGCTTCAAGCATGGAGCTCCCTTTCGATAAACCCACTGCTGAAAATACCAATTCAAATCCTCGACGGTCTGCTTCTCGAAAGCGGTTCTGATATCCTCCCAGGAAGCCTTTTTAAATAAATTGGTATCGAAGAAATCCTGCAGGGCTCTCCAAAAATTTTCTTCGCCCGCCAGCATCTTGAGCATATGAACGACCATCATCGCCTTACCGTAGCCGATTGCGCGGGTGTAAGTTTCCCTTCGTTCGCGGAATTCGGTCAGCGGATAGTCGTTCCCTTCGTTGACATAGGCGGTGTAATCCTGGTTGACGATGCGGCGGTATTCGCGGGCGTCAAAGGCGGATTTGCGCTCCTTATATAGATAATCGGCGCAATAGACGGTCAATCCTTCGCACCAATTCCCCTTCTTGTAATCGACGAATACTCCGTTCCCCCAATAATTATGGCATATCTCATGCCCGAAGGAGGAATGAATTATCCAGGGAAGTTTAAGCACTTCCCGCCCTAACAGCGTCCAGGACGGCATCCCATATCCGGTGGGGAAGAAATTTTCCACCACCGCGAATTTGGAATATGGGTATTTCCCGATCAACCCCTCATAGAGCTTGAGGTATCTGGCGGTGGCTGCTACATATTTTACTGCGAGTTCTTCATCTTCGGGGAAGAAAAACCCGTAGATTTCCACCCCGTTGTATTCGTCCTTGGTTAAATTCCATTTCCCGCCGGAGAAATAGATGCCATCGGTGGGCTGTTCACCTTCCCAGCGGGTGATGACCTGACCGTCCTGCGTTATTAACCCGGCGAGCCTGCCGTCGGTGACGGTCAAATATCCTTCCGGCGTATATGATGTGACTGAAAATATGGTCATTTCATCGTTGACGAAGGGGTAATATATCGATTCAGCGCTGAGATAAATTCCTTCCTCGCCAATTAATCCGATGGTCTGGTCGGCTATTTGCGCCCGCGAAAACGATGCCACGCTGACAGTGTCATACAGTAGTCCCTGATAATGAACGGTAATCTTCAGGGAATCCGACTTGAGATATTTTTTCTTCAATCTCAATTCATACATCACCGCCCGTTTGAAGAATGAAGAATCGTCCGATTCAAATTCATCCGCAAAGAGATTCCAATCGAATTCGTCTGTTTTCTTGAATTTCGTCTTTTTCCCCTGAACGGTGATTTTTGTGACTTGGAAATCCTGGTTCAGCAGGAATCTGAAATAGCGCTCCTTCGGGAAGATTGTGATTTCATCCACCGCATTCAAGCTATGCTCGACGAGGTCGAATTTCAGTTCCAAATCGTGGTTTTTCACCAACGGTTCAGAAGACGCTGCACAAAATGCAAGATTTATTGCCAAAAAGGCAAGGAAAAATGTAAAAAAGTATTTCATCGGACAGACTCGTAATTTATTGTGAAGAAATGTCATTATTTAGCGCTCAAATGTCAATATTCTATGACTTTCTTGTCTTAGATGATCATCATGATGATGATGAGTACTCATCATCTTCTTCATCATCATATTAAATCCGCAGGAAATGCAGAAAATCATTAAGAAATGTCAAAGAATCAGGTAGTTTTGGTAAAAGCGATGAAGAATGTCATAGAATTATGACTTTTATGTAAAAAACAGTGCAATAAATTCAAATTCGGTTATATATTTAACTCAGCAGAATCTAATTGTTGGTCCCAATAAATGTCATTCCGGCTTGTCCGGAATCGGTTCTGATATACAAAAAGATTCCCGACGCGCTTCGCTTGGGGGAATGACGACATTGGTGAGTATGTTGATAAAGAAACTGAGCTGAGTGTATAACCGTATTCAAATTTCAATCACCATTCCTTCCCGGGCGGCGAGGCAGGTTATCGATTTACATTGGGCTGATTCCTGTAAATCGCTTTCGATGTTGTCGATTTCATTGTCCGTTCGGTCAGGGTCGTGGTGGAAGAAGAAGAATTCGCCCACTGCCGCTTCCAGCGCCATTTCACAGGCGTTTTCGATGGTGGAATGCCCCCATCCTTTGTAGTTGGGATATTCGCTGGCTAAATATTGGGCGTCGTGTATTAAGAGGTCTGCGCCCCGGCAGAATTCAAGCGTATGGCGGTAATCGCCGCCGATGTAGGGTTTATCGCTCAGTTCATGGTCGGTAATAAAGACGAAGCTTTTATCATCTTTAGAGAATCTGAATCCCATTCCCGAACCGGGGTGATTCAATTCAAGGATTTGAATTCCAGTCCCGTTTAATATGAAATCGCCCGCTATTTCACTAAATTTTATCTTCGCTTTCAAAGATTCGTAGCTGATGGGGAAATTTCGTTGATCCATTTGAGCCAGGATTCTGTTTTTTAGCCCTTTGCCGGTCTCGGAGTGTCCGTAAATTGTGATGGTATTTTGAGAATTATTGGCGGGCGCGAAGAAAGGGAACCCTTGAATATGATCCCAATGAGTATGGGTGAAAAGAATGTTTAGTTCCAACGGATTTCTTATTGAGGAAAGCTGATTACCTAACAACCTTATGCCGGTGCCCGCATCTATGATTATCGGTTTATTATCATTATCGTCAGGATAGAGGGCAATGCAGGTGGTATTTCCGCCATATTTAATGGTGCTTTCGCCGGGCGTGGGAATAGAACCTCTGCATCCCCAGATTGTAATCTTCATTTATCTTCTCCGGATAATTCAATAATGAACGAATTTCCCACTTCAGCGCCGATTACGGAAGCGGCGGAACCTCGATAGGCGGCGATTTCATAATAGCCGGAAGAGCCGGGAATCATCCCTAATCCGCCGGGCGGGATGGATTCAAAGGTTTCGCTCAGCGCCAAAGGCTTATTGCCGTCGCTGGATGATAAGAAACCGTTTTTCAGTCTAATATCCTGGAAATCGTTTCTAATATTTGTGATAACATTTCCGAAATGATCGATGTGTATCACTTGCGTATGGATTTGATTTTCTTTGATTTCAAATCTACCAATCGGGAATGTCTCCGGGTCGGTAATTATGGGTCCGACATTTACGAAATCCACCCCTTTTGCTAAGTGCGCCGCCACCGGCGCGAATATGTCCCTGCCGTGGAATGTATTGCTGATTGATTCCAGCATCAGCGAATAGTTGATCAATTCCCGGACTTCCGCTTGAGAATAAAGCGTAAAAATTCCGGACAGACAGCCGTTGTCGGGGGCGATGAAGGTCGCATTATCGATACGCGCACCGATTCCCCTGCGGGCGCCGCCGACTCCGGGGTCCACCACCGTTACGAAGATGGTGTCCGGCGGAAAATATTTGTGAGCGATTTCCAGAAAAAAGGCGGCTGCCCGTATATCGGCGAATTTGATACCGTGACACATATCGACAATCGCCGCATCGGGACAGATGGAGAGAATCACCCCTTTCATTATACCTGCGTAGGGGTCGGCGGTTCCGAAGTCGGTTGCCAGCGCGATAGTCCTCATCGAACTTTGTGCTCCATAATATCGACTTCCCGGGCCAATTTGTCAACGATATCAATCAATTGGAAGTATAAATCTTCGGTTTTTGTGTTGAACGGCAGCCTGCCTTTCGCTTGTAGTGTTTTCAGGTCGGTCAGTAATTTCTGGGGGATGCCCAATTCGTCCGATGCAATTTGGTATAAATCAGCGCGTTTTTTGGGTGTTTCGCCGCACCGGAGATAGATTATGCCCTGCAGGATAGCCGCTAAAGCGGGGAAGTGGTCAGCCAACAGGGCGGATAATTCCTTTTCGCGGCAGCCTCGGGCGATTAATCCCTGGCGGAGTAGTGAAAGCTTCGCTTTAAGTTCCCGTTCGCATTGCAGGCGCAGGTGTTCGGGGACTATTTGCAGGCGGGATAATATGTCTTCGCCCTGAAGGGTGATGTGGTTAAGCTTCATATCCAGCAGTTCCAGGGGGAAGGTGTCGAGGGAAGTGAGAAGGTATTCCTCGGTCAGGCACATCAATATGACTCCGCCGCCGAATTTCCCGCTGGAGGACGGAAGTTTTCTTGAGGGAATTTCTGTCCAGTTCATCGAAAATAAGCAGGAGGTTCAAGTCGGAGCGTCCGGGAATATATTCATCTCTGGCGGCGCTGCCGAAGAGGTAGACGCTGGTTAAAGCGGGCTGAAGTTCGCGCACGAGAGTGCCGGAAATTTTTTGAGCCCGTTGGAGTGGTTTATCCATAAAATTTTGCACGGTTAGATTGATTATAATTATTAAAATATTAAATTATCTTGGAAGTGTCAAGTGCCAAGTATCAAGTATCAAGTAACAAGTGTCAAGTAATAAGTATAATGTTCTTAGCCAGTTGGTGGGTTAATTACCTGCGAATGAATATAAATATACACAAATTTAATCAGAGGTTCTTGCAAAATTCTCTGAAAACCATCATCATGATCCCGACAATTCGAGAGAAGTATATCCTAACCCGGCGCTACCGGAACCAAATGGTTTAAACACAGAGTATCAAGTATCAAGTATCAAGTAACAAGTATCAAGTAGAATTCTTGGCACTTGGCACTTTGTAATTCTTCAAAATACAATATGTTCTGTTCATACCGTAATCCGTAATTCGAAATTGATAGATTCACAGTAAA
>JABMRZ010000218.1 GCA_013202315.1 Candidatus Tariuqbacter arcticus
AAGCCGACCTACATTTTTTATGAATAATACAGGCTAAAGCCGAATTCTCAAATATATCCAACAGCCTAAAGCGGCGCCGGCAGTATCGGCGACCATATCCCAATAGGAGAAATACCGCCCCGGGACAAAAAATTGGTGTATTTCATCGCTCACACCATATAGGGCGCAGAGAATTATGCCCACAGCTATCATCGCCCATCCGTACATCCGAAATCCCTGCTCAAGCGCTCGTATAATCAAGTAGCCCAATACGGCATATTCGATAGCGTGATATATCTTATCCACAGATGGTCTATCGACGAAAGGCAGAGCCACTTTATGGAAGCTGGAGATAGCGAAAATCGCTCCCATATAAAGCAGCAGCGGCAGATACAGCCGGATGAATTTTGAAGACCAGCTAATCAACATCCGAAATCCTTCAAGGTTTCCGGTATTTTGTCCAATAAATCGGTGGCTGACATTCCGAAAATCCCTTTTTCCGCCGCCGCAGTATCGCCCGCCAATCCGTGCAGATACATCCCCGCTATCGCCGCATCGATCGGCTCCAGCCCCGCGCCCAACAGTCCCGCTAAAACTCCCGTCAGCACATCGCCGACCCCGCCAGCCGCCATCCCGGCGTTCCCGGTGGGATTGAGGTAGACTTGACCATCAGGGGACGCCGCCAGAGTGGGGGAGCCTTTAAGAAGGATTACCGTCTCCCATTCAACTGCCTTTTCCAGTGCCAATTCCACGCGCTTTTCCTTAACTTCATCGGGACTTTTACTCAACAGCCGGGCGAATTCTCCGATATGCGGAGTTAATATGGATTTCTCCGGCAGCTTATTCAGCGATTCCGGTTTATCAGCCAGAGCGAATAAAGCATCGGCGTCGATCACCGCCGGCAGGCGCAAATCGGCGATTATCCGCCTGACGGCTTCCAGGGTTTCTTCATCGCGGGAGGCACCCGGGCCGATTCCGCAGGCAGTCGCCCACTTCAGTCTTCCCATAATTAAGGGGACAGCTTCCAATGAGATGCCGCCCGCCTGAGTTTCCGGCAGTGGTATGGACATAGCTTCGGTCAATTTCACTTCGACCACGGGATTCAGCGATTTCGGAATCCCCAGGACCACCAATCCCGCCCCGGATTTTACGGATGCTTCCGCCGCCATACAAGCGGCACCGGTCAACCCGGTCGAACCGGCTATGATGAAAACCCTGCCGCATTCCCCCTTGTGTGTATCTTCTTCCCTGAAAGGCAGCCTTTCGATGATGTCGTCCGGTTCGATCCGCCAAAGGCGGGGGCTGAATTCCTCGACGACCTGCCTGGGGGTTCCGATGTCCACGATGGACACATCGCCCGCCAATTCCCGTCCGGGGCTGAAGACCAATCCACGCTTCAATCCCGCCATAGTGGGGGTCGCCTGCGCTTCCACCGCCGACCCTTCCGCCTTGCCGGTGGAACCTTCCACTCCGGAAGGGATGTCAATCGAAACAACCGGACAGGGGGCGTTGTTTATCTCTTCGATGGCTTCGGCGATTAGTCCGCGGGCGGCGCCTTTCATTCCGGTGCCCAGTAGCGCGTCAATCACCAAGTCGTATTCATCGCTGACGAAGAAATCCTCAGCCTGGGCTTTCTCGAAAATGGTAATTCCGAGTTTTACAGCGAGTTCGTAGTTGGCGCGGGCGTCTCCCTTCAATTCTTCGCCCCTGCACATCAGGACTACATCGACTTGAGCGCCGACGCTGTCCAGCATCCTCGCCACCGCCATTCCGTCCCCGCCGTTATTCCCACTTCCGCAGAATATTTTGATGACCCGCCCTTCGGCTATCATTCTTGCGGGCAAATCAATGTCGACTAAATTATTTTCATTATCCTGGGATAATCCCAAAGGGAGGGGGACAGCGGTGCCGTATTCGCTCTGCAGTATCTCCAGCGCGGTTCGGAACACTCCACGAGCGGCGGTTTCCATCAACACCATACCGGGAATACCCAATCCTTCTATCACCGCCCGGTCGAGCTTTGCCATTTCTTCGGATGTAAATATAGGGAGCATAAGTTAATTTTAAATTAAAAATGGAGAATTTACTCTGAAAATAGCTGACAGCTGTCGGCTGTCAGCTGTCAGCAAAAAGATAAAATAGTAAGAATCACTTATGACCAATGACTATTTTCATTCTAAGTTGTGCGCCGCAGGCGCATGAGG
>JABMRZ010000219.1 GCA_013202315.1 Candidatus Tariuqbacter arcticus
CAAACTTCAAAACCTAAAACTAATACGACCGATACTTGGCACTTTGTAAGTTAATAAGTATTATAAAATCACAAGATTTTCTGTCAGAAAAAACGCGAATATCAGAATTTAGATACTACCCCCTGTTTATTGTTTTACCGTTTACCGGATGCTCAGTTCCCACGCGAGCGAGTCTTTACCAACAAGATATGAAAAGAAGCTTACAAATGCCATATTTCAATCGTCTCAAATTGTGCGATTTCACAATGAATATTCGCGAAACATTTTTCAAGTCAACCGATATTTCATTACTATTTAGCAGTGCGGAACTACATCGCTGTGTCTAAATTAGTTGATATTTTGGGATTAATTATATAACTTATTGAACGATGATTATGAGAAATTAGGAATAACAACCTTGTACAGTTATTTAATGTAAATCAATTAGTCATCCAAAATTCTGCAGGGATAGACTGAAAATTAATTATCAATTATATACATAGCTCACCTTATCTCAACAGACCCACCAAAGTCGTCATTCCCGCAAGCGAAGTGCGTCGGGAATCGATTCCGGACAAGCCGGAATGACTTTATAAAACGATATTTAGATTTTGCTGAGTTGAATACATAACCGAATCAATCAAAATATGGTGCGCAAATGGAAGATGTGATAAGAAATTTACTTGATAATCCCATCCTGCTGGCGATCGCTGTCGGCTTGGCTTTATTCGCTTTGTTCAGCGTGCTGAAGAAACTATTCAAACTTCTGCTCATCATCTTAATGTGTCTGCTGATTTATTTCGCCTTCATTTATTTCAGCGGGAAAAAGTCGCCCGTCGATATCGATGAGATAATCGATAAAACCACGGAGCAGATAGAATCCACCGTTCAATCAGCCAAAGATAAAGCCGAAGAAGCAATTAAAAAGGAAGTTGAGGAAAAAACCGAAAAATTACAGGAAAAAGTCGACGAACATATCGATGAATGATGAACAGGTATTTTTTTTATACAAGGGAAAAAGCAAATCGGTCAACGCAAAAAGACGGGGAAACCCGGCGTTAATGTTGTTGATCACCTGTGAAGCAAACAGAAAAACCCGAAGGGTATCATTATGATTAAAAAAACTGTTTTTTTAGTGTTAATTATTTCACCGGTTGTCTTCGGACAATTGCCTGATTTTTATCATAGTTATGATGAGACTATCGACAGTTTGATGGTTCTGGAATCGCTGCATCCTGACATAATGGATATGTTCGTTATCGGATACAGTACAACTGATTCCCAGGAAATATATGCCGTGAAGATTTCCGACAATGTCGATATCGACGAGGATGAACCTCGATTGATTTTTGTGGGAATCATTCACGCTGAAGAGAACATCGGGTTGGAATTGGTGATAGATGCGGTGACAGATTTCGTCACCAACGCCAGTTATTTTCCCTGGGTGATGTATATCGCCACAGCCGAAATCTATTTCGTTCCCTGTATGAATCCCGATGGTCTGGATGTGGTCACAGATAATATCGATATTACCTGGCGAAAAAATACGCGCGATAATATCGGAGACGGTATATTCAGATACCAGCCGGGTGTGGGCTATGATTCGTCAGGGGTGGATTTAAACCGGAATTTCGGCTTAAATTGGATTCACGGCGACACCCTGTTTCAGACCGGCCATGTGGAATTATACGACTATTATCGAGGAACGGCTCCATTCTCCGAGAACGAAGCCGCCGCTATTCGGGATTTTGCGGAAGACAAGAGGTTTTCACTGGGGATAGTATATCATCAATCGCGGACGGGAAATGTATCCGAAAATGTCATCTATCCCTGGAATTGGGCGCCCGGCAAGAATCCCCCCGATTTCGATGTCATTAACGCTATCGGGCAGGAATTAGCCGAGTGTATGCACACCATCGCCAATCCTTCTATACCGTATGCGGCTCATGCGGCCACAGGGAGATACGGCAATTCCCACGACTGGTTCTATGCGGTTATGGGATGCTGCCAATATACCATCGAAACTTCCTGCATTCAGCCGTCCGATTCGACCGTTCTTTATGATATCATCGAAGATAATCAAGACGGGCTAATATACTTAATCCAGCGCGCTATCAGCAATGGGCAGATGTTGGACGAAGTTGGCCAGTTGACCGGGATTATAACCGATGCTGTAACCGGAGAACCCTTGGAAGCGGAAGTGAAACTAATCGGCAGAACCAGCGGTCTGCTGCAGCCGAGAATGTCCGACCCGGTTTTCGGAAGATTCAGGTGGTATCTGAATCATGGGAGTTATCATCTGCAGGTTTCCAAGCCGGGATATGCGGCTCTGGACAGCGTGATATATGTGAGTCAGAACTATCCCACCGTGCGCGATTTGGAGCTTGAACCGCTGCCTCTTCATCAAGTAAGCGGGGTTATCACCGATTTGGCGACGGGCGAGCCTATATCCGCTACGCTGTATTTTTCAGGGAATATGGATACGGTCGTTGAAGCTGTGAACGGCGATTTCTCTCTTGAACTGCCCGAAAGCGAATATAATCTTCGTATTGAAGCGGCAGGATATGTGAGTTATTTTCAGGAAATCAATTTGAATAGTCCCCGGACAATCGACAGGGAACTTTCGCCGGGAACAGAAATCTTCACCGATGATTTTGAAGCGGGCGCCGGGAATTGGAATACCGGCGGCGATGAACCCTGGAGCATCGACTATGTCGAAGCTCACAGCGGCGGAGCAAGCTTCACCGACCATCCCGGTGAGGATTATCCTGCCAATTTTACTTCCTATGCCGAATTCAATGTCGATCTGTCGGACGATACCACCGCTCATTTAAGTTTCTGGCACAAATATTATCTGGAACCGGAACACGATTTTGGCTATTTGGAAGTATCGATTGATGATGGGAGCAGTTGGGAATTGTTAGATGTTTTTGATTTGCAGGATATAGATTGGCGGCGGGAGGTTTATTGCCTGAATCCTTTCTGCAGTGAACAATTAATCATAAGATTCACCCTCGAAGCCGATGGTAATATTAATGAAGCCGGGTGGAATATCGATAATTGTGCGGTTATCGGCGCAGACATAATATCCGACACCTCCGAAAATCCGTCCGTTCCGTTCCGGTTTTATTTGGCGAAACCGTATCCCAATCCATTTAATTCATCAACCATTATTAGGTTCAGCTTGGATGAGGCGGGGTATGTGGAGATGTCCATTTACGATATGCTGGGGAGGGAAATAGAAAAGCTCATATCTTCAGAGTTGCCGCAAGGTCCGGGGTATGTTAGGTGGAATGCGGGGGATTTGTCTTCCGGAGTGTATTTCATCAATTTCCGCTCTAATAATAATTCAGCCGTAGAAAAAGCTGTCCTGTTGAAATGAATCCCTTTAATTATACATTATATACCATTATTATCTTTTAATCTCGCGGGGTGTTCGGTTGGACGCCCTTTATCTTGAAAATAGAATGTAAGTTCAAGTTTATTAATAATTTATTATCCGGATTG
>JABMRZ010000220.1 GCA_013202315.1 Candidatus Tariuqbacter arcticus
CCATATAGGAGATCCTTCACTAGCGTTCAGGAGGACGGGTTTTTAGGACTTTTGCAAGAACTTTGAATGATATAATCTTTCACCCTATTTCTCGCCTCAATTCTTTTACTTGATACTTGGCACTTGGCACTTGATACTTACCTATCCCCACTCCCTGGTAATTCGATAATGACATTCTCTTCCTACCGCTCCCTGCGAATCGATGAATGCCCTGCGATTGGTGATCCCAATTAATAAGCTTCTTTCGGGGACGAATTCAGCCTTTTCGCTTCTATATATTTGATAATGTCCTTCATATCCATCATCCGCCCATCGAATTTCAATGTCATCTCCTTTCCGAACAGCATTCACTTCCTGGACTACAGGTGCGGATGGATTCTTAATCTCGACCAAGTTTATCTTACCGCTCCATTCATCCCCCATTTCCCCTGAAACCAACTGATCCAGCAGAATCGAATCACAGCCGAAATAAACCGCATTTTCATCGTTGATTCGATCTAAAACGAAAAGCCGGAACTTCATTCCCAGCGGATAATGAATCCTTTCATATACCGAATTCAGCGTTTCCTCATCGATTCCATTCGGCAATTCGGGAAATTCCCGACACCAAAAACAGCTTAAATATGCGTCCCGGCAAGGATGCTTCCCCGCCAATTCACCCGCCGCGGAAACTAATCCCAACTGGAATTGACATTTCCTGCTCAATATAGGATACGGAATCAAACTGAAATTATCAAATTCCAGCGGATTATCCAATTCCTCATCGAAATCATCATCCATTCCCGCTTGATTCAGGAAAAGTTGAGTTTCATTCTCATCCAATTTCAATTTATCGGCTGGGTCTTTCCTACCATCCCAAATTAAAATCTTATCTCTGTCGAGCAGTCCTTCCTTATAAGGGAACTTCTTCAAAGCTTCTACCAAACAGTTTAAAATCAAATTGATATGTTCACATTTATTCTGGAATATATTAATCTTTATACCCACCTTCCCATCTTCCATTAATCCGGGGAAAAGCGTCTGAAGAAAATCCTCTTCAGGAATATCCGAATAAATTACCCGCAACCCCGCTCTGAACATCTCTCGCAATGTTCCGCTTCGCACTTCACCATTGACCAGCGCCGTTTCATCCTGAACCTTGACAATCGTGGGCAGTCGTTGCTTTAAAGCAGGTTTCAGGGTTTCTTCACCGAACAACGCTTCCGGCGCTAACACAGTTCCCACCGCCGCTTTAGCGAATTTCTCTATGAATCCTCGCCGTTCCATTCATTAACATTCCCAAAATTATATCATTTTACCGTTCACCGTTCACCGTTTTCCGTTCACCGCTCACCGTTTTCCGTTCACCGTTTTCCGCTCACCGTTCACCGATTAACATCATCCCACATCTTCTGAACCGCCTTCATTTCCCCTTTCACGGACAACACCACCGCCCCTTCCGAACCCAATATCCCTCCTGAAGCGATGTGCGTCGCTTCCAATCCATACAGGATTTCCATCGCCTGGATTTCAGTGATTACCTTCGCCCCCGGTAAAGGCAAAAGACCGACCTTATGTCCCATACTGAATGAGAATCTATCCTGTCCGGTTTCCCGGCAGGCTTCTTCTACTGAAGGTATCAGTTTTTCCAAGCCAACCGGGCAAATCAAATTCGCCCCTCTCGCAGCGACAATCGCCCAGAATATCCCCACAGTCCCCCCTTCAGGGTTGGCAGCCAGCGCTCCGGCATTCCCTTCGGCGTCCACCGCATTAGCGCCTTTGATGAAAACATCATCGGCGGAGAATTTCTCCAGCGCCTCCTTTGTGGATATTTCGCTGATTTCGCCTTTGACCAGGATGATGGGCTTCAATCTCTGATCTTCTGGGGTGGCGTCTAATTTGCCTTGGTAAATCCTGCCCGCAGTATAGCGGAAGACATCGATTTCCCGCCCGGTGATTTCCCGCGCCACATATCCATTGGTGGTTCCACCGGCTATTATCACTATCCCGCTTTTCAGCGCATTCTTGATTTCCTCGATCTGAGCCGCCGCCTTGGCGATGAGTTTCTTCGATTCCTCAGGACGGAGCACAACCGCCGCCCGAATTAGTCTGTCATCTCTTTCATAAAACACTGTTTTTATACCTTTAATAAAATATAATCACCAAGTAGGGTGGGTTCTTAACCCGCCTTGTTTCTTCTTTAATACGCGTTATTAACCGCCTTTTTCATCCTACATTTTACATTCTACATTTTACATTCTACATTCGTTCTTAATCCTCATAAGTTCATCGATTGAGATATTAATATCTTCCTCATTCATTATGGGTGTGGATATCCGGTATTTTCTGATATTCTCTTGGGAAACTTCCACCGTTATCATCGCTTCCTCGAAGAGCGGAGCTTCTTTGATGATTTCGCCCCCCGGCGCCGCTGCCATCGAATTGCCGCCGAACAACAAGCCATCTTCATACCCCGCGAGGTTGGCGAAAATCGTGTAAATCCCAAAAACGGAAGCGTAAAATTTGTTCCCATCCTCAAAACACTTCAACGGCGCCGGTTTATCTTCGGTGGGAAATCCTCGCGCAGGCACCGCCCCCTGTATTATCAGATAATTGCACCCATCCATCGCATAAATATAAGCCAAACCCGGATGCCGGGCGTCGTTGCAGATTAATGTTCCAAAACGACCCAGCCTGGAATCGAACGCCCTCACTAAATTACCCTGCGCAAAGAACCGCTTCTCATCGAAAATTCCATAAGTGGGCGGATATATTTTCCTGTATATATTGATAACTTCTCCCGCTTCGAGGAAGAATGAAGCGTTATAGAAGAAATATTCCTTCGATTCTTCCACCGCCCCCAGGCAGATTGAAATCCCCTCGCTCCTTTCCAACAGCGGATCTAATATCGGACTATCGGAGGTAATCGCCATTTCCGGAACCAAATCCCGAAGAGTGTATCCCGTCAGCGAAAGTTCAGGAAAAACGATTAATGAAGATCCCGCTTCCAATGCCCTGTCGGTGAATTCTATATGCTTTTGGAGGTTTTTCCTTATATCTCCGATAACCGGCTGAAATTGTACTATGGATATCTTGAAACTCATTTCTGTTCCAAGAATGCTTTTACAGGAACCCCGGTCGTTTTAAATGTATAATCTGCAATTCGATGCAGCATATCATCCGTTAAACGCGTCAAACCCATCTGAACTAAATCTCTATCCAATGTGTAAATCTGAACCGATTCAGGTTTGATTCTGACTAAAGCTTCCATCCATCTTTCAAGTTCAAAGCCTTTATAATTAACCACTTCGCCGTCCACGAATAGCGTCTGTATGGTTATACCCCGCATTCCTTCCAGTTTTTCAATGATATCGCTGACTTTTATACGCTGGCGGGGGCGGTTGAGGTTTTTAAAAACGGTGTCGGTCGCAGCGTCAAGCTTCATTATCGGCATATCGAACAAGCTGAAGGCTTCCAATACTTCCGGCTTCTCCAATCCGGTCGAATTCGATAATATCGCCACCGGTATTCCCAGTCGGTGTTTATCCCTTAATGCGATTACTTCTCTGACGATTGCGGGAAATTCAGGATGCAATGTGGCTGTCCCATTCCCCGAAAAAGTGATATAATCGATGTAAGTATCACTTCGCAGGGCAGCCTCGACCTCTTTTAAAATACCTTCCATCGGAGGGCAGTGTTCCGAACTATATTTGTAATCTGTCCTGCCGTAAAAGCAATATAGACAATCGAAATTACATACCTTGAAATCGGTGGGCAGCAGATTTATCCCCAACGATTTACCCAGCCGCTTGGAACTCATAGGCCCATAAATCACACCCTTCTGCAATGGAATAGGATATTGTAAATCCTTTACTTCTTTTGGCATATTCGTTCACCCAGCTTTTATAATGTTATAGATAATTTACTGGCGGCAAGAAGTGCTTTTTCTGTGTCTTCTGTACCTTCAGTGTATTTCTGTGTTTCAAATCTTTTTTCTGTGCTTTCCGGGCTTTCCGTGCCCTTCTGTGTTTCAATCTTTTTTCTGTGTTTTCCGTGTTTTCCGCACCCTTCTGCATTTCAAATCCCAATCCCCCACATCCAATCTTTATATCTAATATCAAATATCTAATATCATATATCTCATTTAACCAACAACCCCTTCCCTACTTCAATCTTCCCCCCCGCCTTCAATTCAAAGAAATACAGCCCGCTGGCAATATTCCCTCCCGCTTCCCAAGTCAGCCAATGCTCCCCCGCCGGTAAAAATCCATCCTGCAAGACCGCCACCCGCTTCCCCAAACTGTTGTAGACTATCAAACTGACATCGGCTTCCCGCGTAATGAAGAATGAAACCGCCGTCATCGAATTGAAGGGATTGGGATGAGTCCCGTTAAATTCAAATTCAGCCGGTTGAGAACCCAATTCCAATCCCTTATCCTCCCAGCCGTTAACCTCCCAATCCGCATCGAATTTGCGCCCGCCCGCCCCCTGCATATCCATTCCCGGCAGCTTCTCGAACGGAAAACTGTCCGAATCAATCACATAATCGGGATAATCCCCCACATTAGCGGTATATGTATACGAACCCGCCGGAGCCGCACCCGGCACCCACTGTTGGATATTCTGCCGGTAGATGTTCGCGCCAGCCTGCAAGCCGACATCCTCTCGAATCACAATCGGACCATAAATCGAACTGTCCGGCATCACCACCGAAGTCCACAAATCGAACTGCATCCAATTCCCCCCGATATTGGCGATCCAAATCTCGAACTGAAACCCCCCGCCGTTGGGCGGAATCTGTATCGGGGTAAAGTTGGGATTAATCGCCACTACCAACCACCCCGGCGTTTCGCCCGGCGGATAATGATAGCCCATATCGACCACACCCTCGTCTAAAACCCCGTCGGTTCGAGTGGTGCCGATAATCATTGCGCTTGACGGGTCGCCCGCGTCCACGCAGGGACTGTCATACAATTGACCCGAAGCCTCCTGCCCCAGGTAATAACTCCCGTTCGCTCCGGCGGCGAAATATGGATCCTGATTGATATTCCCGGCTCCAGGCCATCCGCCCTGCACATCACAATAGCTGACATTAGCAACGCTCCCTGCGGAAGGGTCAAGGTATATCTGAAATCCGGTTGGCGCGCTGTTCCCCCAAACAATACAGTTATAAACGGTCGGCGGTAAATCGGGGAAAGTCAGCACATAAATCCCCCCCCCGCTGCCCGCCGAATTACCCGCGATGGTGTTGTTGTATATTTCCGAACCGTCATACCGGCTGTAAATACCCCCGCCCGACGAAGCTGCGGTGTTGTCTATTATGAGATTGTTGGAAACTTCCGAAGTTGTCCCATACAGCCAGGTAGCGCTCCACAGCATAATCGCCCCACCGCCGAATATGCCGCCCGAATGATTGTTCTGGAATGTATTGCGGAAAAGATAAGCTTCAGCGTTGGCAGCCACATAAATCCCCCCGCCGGAGGAAAAAACCTCGTTCCCTTCGAATAAATTGAACTGAATCGTCGGCGAAGAGCCCCACCCCGCATTTATACCGCCCCCATTGTCAGCCTGGTTCCGGATGAAATGGCAGGATTCAATGATGGAATTACTCTCCTCCATAAAAATCCCGCCACCCGACCCATTCAAATTCGCATTGTGAGTGTAATTATGCGCAATCAGACAATGCCGTATCCAGACCATACAATTGCTTATCCATATACCCCCTCCCCGGACTTCAGGATAAGCGCCGGTGCCTTTTGCATATTCGATTCGGCACCACGACAATGACGAACTATCATTGGCGTTATCGAACCTGAACCCCCGCCATTTGGACTCTTCAGTGGGATAATGCCGGGTGAAGATGATGGAATCTTCCTCGAACCCGTCAGCGTTCAACCGCCCTTCGACGATGAACTTATACATCCCGGTGAAGCGCACTTCCACCCCGGGCATTATGGTCAGCGCATCGCTTTCTTCGACGATGATGTCGCCTTCGTGGACTATATATGGGCTGCCGTCCGGCGTCCATACCCCCGAAACCGCTCCCGGTTCAACATAAGTTGTATCGGCGAAGGCGATTGAAGATAACGCCGATACGGTTAGAATCACTAAAAAATACTTGATGCGGTTCATTGTATCCCCCTTGAAAATAGCCGGCTCGTAAGTCCGCGAACCGATTATTTTTCCGCTGTACAGCGGATTGTTAGATTGTTCGAGAAAAGAGACCTTCTAATCATTCTGTCTGAAAATATCCAAAACTTGTCATTCCCGCCCCCTCTTGTCATTCCCGCCCCCTCCTGGCATTCCCGCGAAAGCGGGAATCCATTGTTTTTATTATTCATGCAAATAATGACATCGGAAATTCTTTTCAGGGACTGTTTCCCAAATCAATACAG
>JABMRZ010000221.1 GCA_013202315.1 Candidatus Tariuqbacter arcticus
CACTTTCACACTTTCACACTTTCACACTTTATATTTCAACCAACTTCACCCCATATTCCCCCATCGCCCTATCAAACAACCCCTTCATCATCGAAAAACAAATCAACGTCCCCGGCGCCCTCATTAAAACCCGGTAATCATCGCAAGGGCTGAAACTCGACATATACTTGGCAATCAGCGTATTAGTATAATAATCATAGACGCCCGCTTCCTCGCCGCTGAACACTATCCCGAATCTTTCGCCCTCATATTCAAGATTCCCGAACTGTTCACGAAATATCCGGCTGCGGTAATTATCATTTGCCGGACAAAATTCATCATTTAACAAAATCCCCCCTGCTGGATCATCCATCTCCGCCATTATTTCAACATAGTAGTAATCATCGGAATCGAATATACGAGCGTGCATTTTTCCCGAATGTAATTCAACGACAAACTGTCCGCTGCTTTCAGTTTTACCGGGAATGATGCCGCTGTACCGGAATCGTTTCCAGTATTCGGTGAAGTTGGCTTCGATTTCAGCCCAGCTCAAACCGCTCGCCTCCATCACCGCCGATTTCACTTCTTCCAGCGGAAATCCCTGCGCCTCCACCGCCGTCCCTGACATTTTCAAATATAATCGCTTGAATCGTTCTATGCCAATTTCTTTTACTAAAAATCTCACCAAAATCCCGCTCAGCGGATATGAAAAATCGGGATTCCCCACTTTCTTATGGAAACCTTGGTAAGTTAGAATGTCTTCCAACTGAAAAAATCCGTTTTCCAGCGCGAAATGCCCGATTTGAAAAATCACCTCCGGCGATTTTCCCCACCGCCCTCCGAAATTGACCGCCGTTCCTTCCTGCAGACACGGCAGTGTATACAGCGGCAATTCCTCCAGCGCGAAATTCACCATCAAATGAACTAATTCGTGATAGTGCGGCAGATGCCGGCTCACCACCGCATCGAACTGCAGGTTCGCCATACCCTGCGCAGGATAGCCGGTTATTTCCTCCATCTCAGCTTCACCGCATAAGATATAATCGATTTTTTCCCTGGCTAACAGCTCCATCCGCTTCCTGGATATCCCCAGTCTTTCCCCCATCGATTCTATGAACCGGTCTAATTCCTCCACCGCGTATTCGTTCACCAAACTTGAATCCTGATAAATGATATTGGCGTAATTGCACTGTGTCCGTTTCCATAATCCGGTATAATAATAGAGCGGCGATGCCAGCTTCCACCCATTATCGGCCTTCACCAGATGATAGACCGCTTCCGCGCTGTCGCTTATGCTGGTCAATAGAACCGTCAATTCCGCCCTGCCGCCTTCCTGAATCGCATCTTTCACCTCGATATCTACCTTTCCCAGCCGAATCCTTTCCAGCGCGTTTATTACCGGCGAAGCGCAGTCGTATTTCACCTGAATTCCGGTATAATGAATGCCCAGCCGCTTTGACGCCCGTATATCTTCAGCCCGCCAACATCCTTCGGCTTCAACATAATCCCCGTTTTTCAACGCCCGCAGATAATCATTAAAGACCGCTTTCGGCTCGTTTCCAAGAGACAGCCCAGCGCTTAAAAAAATGATGAAAAAAGAGAGAATTATACAAGAATAATGCTTTTTATTAGTATAATTTGTGTTCATTCGTGTTCATTCGCGGTTAATAAAAAACTCAGCGTTCAGTATTCAGCATTTTCTTCAAATAATACTTGACAAATTGCAACAATTGTTGTATATTATTATTGTAATGGTGAACAAATGTATAACACAAATTAGAGGTACCAACAATGGATACACTACCGCCTTATGGGGTGATAAGGAACATTTTCACGCTTAGGAACTTCGCCGCCGCCAAAATCCTGCTGTTGATAATCGATGCGCCGGAGGGCAAACTGCTAACGACGCCCGGGCTTTTGTGCAGATTGGTGGGATTTTCAATCAGGACAATCTGGAACGGCATCGATGAATTGGTGAAATCGGATTTGATAACCTGCCGCAGGGAGGGTTCCGCGCTGTTCCTGCGTTTGCAGGATGGTCTGGACGATGACGATGAGGAAGAAGATGTGTATAATATGCGCAGAATCGTGCCAAAATGCCGCGATTTCCAGCAGGATTTCACCGATTCTTCCAATTCTTCAACAAATCGTGCAGAAAGTTCACCAAATCGTGAAATTCCCGCAGTCAATCATGATTATCATGATGATGATAATATATCTTCTTCTTCATCAGATGATGATCATGATGATGGGGAAAATAATCGCAGAAACAGCGCAATATTTCATCGAAATCAGGGCTCGGATGCAGTCTCGCAAATTATAGAATCCACCCTGAATGAATTGGGGATGAGCGGTGAATTCGTCTTCCAGCAATTGCGAGAAGCGGCGGAAGGGCTTCCGGCGAAAGTGGTCACGAAAACGATGGCGAGATGCATAATGCGCCAGCCCGGAGCGCCCAGCTATTTGGTCGCCGCTTTGGAAAACGCTCACCGCGATTTGTGCGCTCGAAGCGAAAATGAAATGCTGGAAGATGAACGATTGAGGATGGAAATCACGCTGGGCGAAAAGCTCCTGGCGGGGAAATCCATCAAATTCGAAGCCCTCGACCAATAGAAACATTTCAAACACCTGGCGCAGCCGCTGTGGGATATGATTCAAAAGCGGTGCCGGATCAACGACGAACACCGCGCCGAAGTTCAATCCATCGTGGAAATGATGAAAAGAGAGTTAAAAATGTAAAATGTAAAATGAAGATTGTAAAATGTAAAATGCAAACATCATGCGTTATTACCGGTTTCTCGCTGTTTTATATGGGCAGATTTTTATTCTTTGAACCGCAGATTTCCACTGATTTTTTTTGATTGCGCTGATTTCTTAGAAAAGTTTGTTCAGCATTATCTTTATATTTAAACGGTTCCGAATCAGTCCATTACCGGGTGATATCTTTTTTTTTCGTGTTCATTCGTGGTTCATTCGCGGGTAATTAGAGTTTATTGCCC
>JABMRZ010000222.1 GCA_013202315.1 Candidatus Tariuqbacter arcticus
AGATGGACTCTTACAATGAAGATGTAAGTATCTACGCCTCGTCCGAGACTTCGCCCGGAAGAGGAGGCTTCGCAATTTGACACTAGAAATTGGAAATTTAAAAGAGAAAGATTAACAGTAAATTAAGTAATGAAGTAATAATAATGATTCACAGTAATAAAGTAATGAAGTAATAATTCTGAAAAAAATAGCCATATCGACAATTTTTTGTCGATGTTGGTTCAATAAGCGCCTATAACCCAACGCCCGCAGCCTTTTTCTCAGTGTCTCTGCACCTTTGTGGAGAAAAATGATTTTCCGTAAATTCAGAAGAATACACTTCATCGGCATCGGTGGTATCGGAATGAGCGCCTTGGCGAATATCCTGCTGAGGAACGGCTTCCAAATCACCGGCTCCGATTTAGCCCTGACCGAAGTTACCAGTCAACTAACTTCTTTGGGTGCGACAATCCATCAAGGACACGCCCCGAAAAATATCGGCGACGCCGAAGTGGTGGTCTATTCCTCCGCGGTGCCCGATGAAAATCCTGAATTAGAAGCTGCCAGAAGCAGGAATATCCCCGCTATCCCCCGCGCAGAAATGCTCGCTGAATTAATGCGCATGAAATTCGGCGTCGCTATCGCGGGCACACACGGAAAAACCACCTGTACTTCAATGGCGGGGACTATACTTATCCGGGGCGGACTCGACCCCACCGTGATTGTGGGCGGAATCTCACCACTATTCGGCTCCAACGCCCGCATCGGTTCCAGCGAATTCCTGGTGGCGGAAGCCGATGAATACGACCGTTCATTCTTGAAATTAACCCCCACCATAGCGGTGATAACAAGCCTCGAACTCGAACACCTCGACTGCTATTCCGGCTTGGACGACTTAAAGGAAGCGTTTTCTCAATTTGCGAATATGGTTCCCTTTTACGGCTCTGTCATCCTGTGTCTCGATGAGCCCGAAGTGCAGGATTTGATTCCCCGGCTTCACCGCCCGATTTTGACCTATGGGTTGAATCCTCAATCGGAAATCCGAGCCGCCAACATCCAAATCCTTGAGAATCGCGCGACTTTCGAGGTCATCGCCTTCGGTAAGACCTTGGGCGCAATAGAGTTATCCGTTCCCGGCGAACATAATGTTAAAAACAGCCTCGCCGCCATCGCCATAGGGCTTGAACTCGATGTTTCCTATGAAGATATCGCACTAGGTTTGAAAGACTTCACCGGGGTCAAGCGGCGCTTTGAAATCCTCTATCGAGGCGATGATTTTATGGTTGTGGACGATTACGCCCATCACTTCACTGAAATCAAAGCCACTCTCGCCGCCGCCAAAGCCGGATATGACCGCAGAATCGTCGCCGTCTTCCAGCCGCACCTGTATTCCCGGACCCGCGACTTCCACCGCGAATTCGGTTCTGCCTTTCATCAAGCGGAAACATTGATTGTCGCCCCCATCTACCCGGCTCGCGAAGAACCCATCGAAGGTGTATCGGGGGAACTCATCGTCAAAGCGGCGAAGGACGCCGGCCACCGCGACGCCGGATATGTCGATGACCGTTCACAGCTTCTCGAAGTCATAATGAATAAAATTCGTCCCGGCGATATTATAATCACTATGGGCGCAGGGGACATCTGGCAAGAAGGGGTCAAGCTCAGCAACAAAATATCAAGCAACGATGAAAACCGAACCTGAATTCCATACTAATATACCGCTGAGCGAATTCACCACTTACCGCATCGGCGGGCCCGCTGATAAACTCTACATACCATATAATGTAGAACAGTTGGAACGAACCTACAAGCGAATCCTCGATTCGGGAGAAGAGCTCCTCATCATCGGAGGCGGCTCCAATCTGCTCATCTCCGATAGAGGATTTCCGGGTTCGGTCATCGTAATGCGAGAATGCTGCAGCAGGATAAGTTCATACGGCTCCAAATTCAAATGCGGTTCCGGGGTTAAGTTGGAGACCTTCATCGCCAATGTGATACGAAACGGCTGCGCTGGCATCGAAAGGCTTACCGGCATTCCCGGCGCGCTGGGCGGAGCCTTGACTATGAACGCCGGCGCGTATAACAGCAAAATATCCGATTTTTTAACTTCGGTGAATGTCCTCGATGAATGGGGTAACCGGAAGAACTTATCCAAGAATGAAATCCGCTTCGCTTATCGCTCCGCGCCCGGACTGCACGGAAAACTCATCCTCGGCGCAGAATTTGATTTCTCGCAGCGGGACCGCGTCGGTCCTGCGAAGATGGCTTGCGAAATCCTGCAGTTGAGGCGGTCGAAGCATCCTTGGCAATACCCTTCAGCCGGGTCGGTCTTCAAGCGTCATCCTTATGGGCCCGCCGGCAAGTTGATTGATCGTTTCGGCTTGAAGGGAAAGCGAATCGGAGACGCAAAAATCTCCACCAAACACGCCAATTTCATCATAAATCTGGGAAAAGCGCGCGCCATCGAAGTCCTCGCCCTAATCCGATTGATTCAAAGAAGAATGGAAGACGAATACGATATCGAATTGGACTTGGAACAGAAACTGGTCGGCTTCACCGAAGCTGAATTGGCAGACCCGGAAAAATTCCTGTGAAAAAACCGCGAAAATATAAATCCAGCCCGCCCCGTAGATACGCTGACTCAGATAGGAGGAGAAATCCCTGGAGCTCGTTGATAGCGCTGGCAGTGTTGTCGGCGCTGGTTTTCGTCATTGCAAAGTTCATCCTCTGGGCGGCGAACACACCATATTTCTCCGTGAAAGAAGTTACTGTGGAAGGATTAAAATATCTGCCCAAAGAATCCGTCCTGACTGAAATGGACAGCGTTAAGGGTCATAACATATTCAAATTGAAACTCGGCGAACTCGAAAAGAAGCTGGAAAACTTCCCCTGGGTGAAACAGGCGAGGTTCTACCGTTCACTCCCTTCCACCCTCGCTCTGAAATTGTCTGAAAGAGCGCCTTTGGCTCTTTTAAATTCCAAAGGCCGGCTTATCGTAATCGACTATGATGGAAATCTGCTCGCCCCCCCGCTTAGTGGTGAAGTGTATGATTTGCCGATTATAAGTAATTGCTCCCAAGGCGGCGATAACTATCTTGACGCCGTCAACTTTCTCCGAGCGGCTAAGACTCTATGCCCGCAAATCTATGCTGAAATCTCCGAAGTTCACTTCAGTGAGGAATCCAACTGCATCACCGGTTTTATCGGTGAAAAAGCGGTCCCGGTGAAAATCGGCGGCGGCTCTTATCGCGAAAAAATTATCAAGCTCTGGGTACTGATGAAAGATTCCGATATTTCTTTCAATGGACTCCGCTATGCAGATATTAGATTCTCAAAGAAAATATTCTATATACCCAGTTGACTATCATTAAATTTGGTCTTTCAAATAATTCTGGTTTTTTATTGATTTACTATTTCACCAAATAACCATTATCCGTTTAAATCGAGGCTAATAATGCCCCCCCCTTCAAATATCATCACCGGCTTGGACTTGGGAACCACCAAAGTGTCGGTCATCATAACCGAAGTGGATGAATACGGTGGATTGTCCGTCGTCGGTATCGGAAACAGCCCCGCTCAAGGAATGCGGCGGGGAGTGGTGGTCAATATCGAAAAAACCGTCCACGCCATCCAAACCGCAGTGGAAGAAGCTGAAAGAATGTCCGGTTTGGAAATTACCTCCGTCTACACCGGCATCGCAGGCGACCACATCAGGAGCATCAATTCCCGCGGCGTTATCGCCATCTCCAGGAAAGGCGGACACATAGCCCAAAACGAAATCAAACCCGGTGATGTCGACAGGGTCATCGATGCCGCCAAAGCCGTCTCAATGCCCCTCGAACGGGAAGTCCTCCATGTGATTCCCCAGCAGTTCATCGTGGACGAACACAGAGGTATTCACGATCCGGTCGGACAGGCGGGGGTGAGGCTTGAAGCCGATGTTCATATCATCACCGGCGCAGTCGCTTCCGCACAAAACATTTACCGGTGCGTCAAGCGAGCCGGACTGGTGGTCAAAGATTTAGTGTTGGAACCCCTGGCATCAAGTTATGCCGTCCTGGAAGAAGATGAAAAGGAATTGGGCGTGGGGATGATTGACTTGGGCGGAGGGACCACCGATATCGCTGTCTTTCAAGAAGGCGCCATCAAGCACACACATGTCATCGCCGTGGGAGGGCAATTGGTCACTCGGGATATCGCCATCGGACTCAGTATCCCCATCGAACATGCGGAACGCTTGAAAAGAGAATACGGTCTAGCCCACAGTGAGCTTATCAAAGAAGATACCCTCATAACTCTGCCCAGTTTCGGCAGCCGGCCCGAAAGCGAAATCTCACTTTCACAATTGACTCAGATTATCCAATACCGTATGCAGGAAATCTTCGAGTTCGCCCGCGATGAAATAATGCGTATGATGGGACCCAACTACCACCAAAAAATCCCCGCGGGAATCATCCTCACCGGCGGAGGCGCACTGATCCGCGGCGCCGATATGATTGCGGCCGAGGTATTCGGTTTCCCGGTGCAGATGAGGGGGCCTGGAAAAGTCCGAGGGCTGTCGTCTATGGTTGAAAGTCCCATCTTCGCCACTGGAGTCGGGCTGGCATTGTATGGACTTAAGTATCCCCGAACCGCCGAAGGATTCGGCGGTGATGACTCCAAAATCTTCAATAAAATCTTCAACCGAATGAAAAACTGGTGGGACGAATTTTTCAGTTGACAATATACAACAGCTAATAACTGAATTTCCCTAACCTGAACAAGCCAGAACCAAATTCGAAACACGAAAATTGAAATCCGAAACAAATTCAAAATTCAAAACTCAAAACTCAAAACTAATGCGACTGATACTTGACACTTCGTAAGTTAATAAGTATTATAAAATTA
>JABMRZ010000223.1 GCA_013202315.1 Candidatus Tariuqbacter arcticus
GATATTTGATATTTGATATTTGATATTTGATATTTGATATTTGATATTTGATATTTGATATTTGATATAAGAATGCAGATTTGTAGAGTGGGCTCTCAAGCCACCATTATTCTCTCTTTGTGAACCTTTGCGCCTTTTGCGCCTTTGTGGTGAATCCAATGTTCAACATTCTTTCACACTTTCACACTTTCACACTTTCATACTAATTCCTACAGCCCATAGCCCACAGCCTATTTTCTTCGAATTCGGATTGAATTCAGCGCCCGCAGAAACGCATCCTTCATTTCCGGGATTTCCGCCGGGAATATGGTGCGGAAATCGAGGGTCAATTCATCATCCTGCAGAAGCCCTATGATTGGTGGATCCCCCGTCCTTAATTTCCGCCCGAAACCGTCCAGCGACCCTTGCGGCTTGATGTGAACCGCGAAAGAAGGGAGCTTTTCCAGCGGCAAAGCTCCGCTCCCCGCCTGCGCAGACGAAGGGCGAACTTCGGCTGAAATCAAATTGGGATGATCGATTTCCAACAGCCACTTCAAGAAATCCTCCGCCCGCTGTTTGACCGCTTCCGGCGGTTCAGCCATCATCTTCAGCGATGGATTTTCCTGCAGTAAATCCCCCGGGGCTAAATAGCTTTTCAGCGTAGCTTCCAGGGCGGCGAAGACCATTTTATCGCATCTCAGGGCGCGCATCAGGTGATTTTTCCGACATTTATCCACCGCCCATTTTTTACCGACGATGATTCCCGCCTGGGGACCGCCCAGCACCTTATCGCCGGAGAAGGTTACCAAATCGACTCCGGCTCCGATATATTCGGAAGCCACCGGTTCATAGGGCAGTTCCCAATTTCGCAAATCGACCATCACCCCGCTCCCCAAATCGGCGATGACCGGAATCTTTTTTTCACTCGCCAGCTCGACCACTTCCCCGATACCGACTTCCTGGGTGAAGCCCATCACTTTATAGTTGGAAGTGTGGACTTTGAGGATGGCGCCGGTGCGGGCGGTGATGGCGCTTAAATAATCTTCCGGCTTGGTCTTATTGGTAGTTCCGATTTCGACCATTTTAGCGCCGGATTTTTTCATAACTTCGGGTATGCGGAAGGAGCCGCCGATTTCCACCAATTCCCCCCGCGAAACGATGACCTCTTTCCGGTTGGCGATGGAATTCAACGCCAGTAATACAGCGGCGGCGTTATTGTTCACCACCGTTGAAGATTCCGCCCCGGTCAATTCGCAAAGGATGCTGTCCACCAGCGACAGCCGCTGTCCGCGCCTGCCGGTTTCCAAGTTGTATTCCAAATTGGAATATCCTGCGGTTATGAGCGATAAATTCTCCTGCGCCGTTTTGGGGAGGGGCGCCCGTCCAAGTCCGGTATGCAGTATCACTCCGGTGGCGTTGATGACTTTCCTGAGTTTGGGCGACAGGCACTGTTCCAGTTTTTTCAGCACCAGTTTCCGCGCCTGGGTTTCGGGATTGCGGAGGGGCTTTCCGGATAGAATCCGATCCCGCAGTTCATCGACCGCTTCCCGGGCGAAGCGGGTCATCAACCTGGGATATTTTTTCCGCAGAGGCTCGAGTTCCGGGTGCAGAAGGAGTTTATCGATTTGGGGGATTTGTTTTAGGGATTTTATCTTTTTATCTATCATTGAATATAAATAGATTAAATACAGATGCATACATAATTTTTTAACATCATTTTTCACTAATTTGCATAGAAATTACATCTAATTTAGGTTCGCCATCAACATATGATAAGTAATATAGATCTGGAATAGGTTCCCCTGAATGGTCGTATGTCCAAGTATCACCTTGAACTCTACCAATAAGTTTTCCGTCATAGTTTATATAATAAGAAAGACCACTAACAGTTTGAGCACAAACATCTTTTTCCCCATCATTGTCGAAATCTTCAATAGTAATTCTTGAGAAACCATCATCTTTATCTTTAGGCAACATAACAATATACCAATTATAATCCATTTCCTCCATATCAGGTACAAATTCTGGATGAGTTGTCATAGTACTGTATTTATTTAAATTAGTACAAAATACACAATGAGAATTTATAGGATGAATTTTCCTTTCATTTAGTATTGCTTTAGAGATTACTTCACGATTATCATCATTATTAAGATCTTCAATATGAAAAGAATTAATATGACCTTTGTGCCATAGATCAGATACGAATATTAGTGAATCTTGTTCCAATTCAAAAACAAGCTGTCTTCCTGTGAAATATCTCCAATCGTTTCCAATACATACCAAGTATTTTTTTTCATTAGATGAATTTAAAATATGTTCAATTTGATATACTGTAAACCGATTACTGTATACAGGTCTTTTATAATCACTACGAAGTTTTTTTATAATAGTAGAATCACATGTGTTAAATTCGTCTATTCTATTACCATTTATATCAAATAGTATTAAATATCCTGCTTTCTCTCCATCCATTGTTCCAACTGCAATTTGTTTTATTCTCTTTTTTTTCGAATATATTGGACAAATTGCTTTCACCTTACTATCTAATCGAATTGATTTAATTGCCTCCTCTTTTTGAGACATAACAAGAACCACATAACCATCTGCCGTTGTGGTTACATAAGTGGGATGTTTGGGGTATATTATCTTATCTAATGGATTAAATGCACCCAAAATGTAACCTATAGCAACTGATACGAGTGCAACAAGCCAAGTATTCTTAAGAATTCTTCTCATAATATTCTCTCTAATTTTGTTTTTTTCGATTTCTTTTTTGTTTTTACCTTTTGGTTCTTTCTTCTGATTTTTTTTGTTTTTCATGATTCTTAACCTTTTCTTTAATTTGATTTGTTTTGTTATCCCAATTTAAATTTTGTGAGTTATTCGAGGGGATTTTTTTAGTTTAATATTTTTTTGTCATCACCTCCTCAATCTCATTTACCGCTTCAGCGGCGTCTTTGCCGTATCCGTCGGCGCCGATTTCTTGGGCGAATTTGCGGGTGACGACTGCACCGCCGACTATGATTTTCGCATTGGTGGAGGCTTTTATCTCCGCCACCATTTCGCGCATCACTTCCATAGTGGTGGTCATCAAGGCTGAAAGTCCGATGACATCCGCTTTTTCGCTTTCGGCACGGTTGATGATTTCCACCGCGCTGACATTTTTTCCCAGGTCAATCACTTTGAATCCGTGATTTTCGACTAAGGTTCCCACGATATTCTTGCCGATGTCGTGGACATCGCCTCGGACGGTGGCGAGGATAACCGTCCCCTTTGCCTCGACGCCTTCGACCCGCAGGTGGGGCTTCAATACCGCGAAAGCGGCGTGCATCGCTTCCGCCGCCATTATGACCTGGGGGAGGAAATAGCGCTTGTGGTTATACCGTTCGCCGACTTTCAGCATCGCGGGGATGAGGATTTCATCGTTCAATTTCATCGGCTCGGCTTTTTTCTTGAGTAATTTCTGCACCAGCGTCACCACATCTTCGCGGTTGCCGAACAGCACCGCATCGAATAGCTGTTCTTTCAGGGGTTTTTCAAGCGCTTCGGGGGGGGCTTTTTCGGGGATTTCTTTTTCGCCGACTTCGGTCAGATAGCGTTTCGCCTGGGGGTCGCGCCCGTTCAACAGATCGGCGGTCAGGAGCGCTTCTTGAATCGCGGGGGAATATGGGTTCACAATCGGCAGGTTCAGCCCTTCGTTCAGCGCAATGGTCAGGAACGCCGCATTAATCGCGGCGCGCTTGGGCAATCCGAAAGACACATTACTCACTCCCAGGACGGTTTTCACCCCCAATTTTTCCCGGAAGAGTCTGATAGTCTTCAGGGTAACTTCCGGGGCTTTGCTGTCGGCGGAGACGGCTAAGGTCAATCCGTCAAGGTAAATATCTTCTTTGGGAATGCCGGCTTCCGCCGCTCGTTTGACAATCTTTTCGCCCAATTTCAGGCGTGCTTCCGGGGTTTCGGGGATGCCTTTTTCGCTGATGGGAAGTCCGATGAGTGCGGCGCCGTATTTTTTAGCTAACGGCAGCACCCGGTTCAGCTTATCATTTTCGGCGGTGACGCTGTTAATCAACGGTTTGCCTTCAATTTCCTGCAGACCAGCTTCCAGGGCATCGGTATTGGCGCTGTCCAGTGATAGAGGGACATCGACCGCCGACTGCACAACTTTGACCGCCCGGCGCATCAAGGCGGGTTCATCTTCGCCGGGTATGCCCATATTGACATCGATAATCATCGCTCCGGCTTTGACCTGCCTATCGGCTTCGGCGCGCACGATGGAGAAACTTCCGGTGGTGATTTCTGCGGCGAATTTTTTACGCCCGGTGGGATTTATCCTTTCGCCGATGATGATCGTGGGGCTGTTGTCATCGATGATAATAGTTTGGTCGCGGGAACATAATTTACTTTGCGGTTTTACATTGCGGGGGACGGGCTTCATACCGCCGAGCGCCGTTTTGTTCGCCCGGATATGATCGGGCCCGCATCCACAGCATCCTCCGATGATATTCGCTCCCAGTTGGGCGAATTTTACAGAATAAGCCGCCATCTCTTCCGGGGTGGCGGGATAGCATATTTCCCCATCCCGGATGGTGGGCATACCGGCGTTGGGTTCAACCGAAATCGGCAGGGCGGTCGAATGCGCCATCACTTTGACCACGCCTTCGATTTCTTGAGGACCGGTGGAGCAATTGACTCCGACAGCATCGACATCGAGGGCTTCCATCACCGCTGCGGCGGTTTCCGGGTCGGTGCCGGTTATGGTGTTGAAACCGTCGGAGAAGGTCATATGCGCTATCAGCGGTCCGTTGAACACTTCGCGGATTCCGATCAGGCAGGCTCGCAGTTCCCGTATATCGCTCATCGTTTCCACTACGATCAGGTCGACTCCGGCTTTAGTCAACGCATCCGCCTGTTGATGGAAGGCTTCCAATGCTTCGCCGAATTCCATCGAGCCGATGGGGGGGAGATAGCGTCCGCTGGGACCTATGCATCCTCCGACCAGCGCTTGACCGTCCGCAGTTTTCAAGGCGATTTCAGCGGCGCGGCGGTTGAATTCTTCCATTTTATGGGAAAGTCCGTATTCGTTCAGCTTTATAGCGCTGCCGCCGAAGGTGTTGGTGAGGATTACATCGGCGCCCGCATCGATGTATTCCCGGTGAATTTGCGCTACCGTTTCCGGCTTTTCTATGTTGAATTCTTCCGGGGCTTTGCCGGGTGGCAATCCGGCTTTGATAATTGCTGTCCCCATCGCTCCGTCGAGGATGAGGATTTTATCTTCAAGGATTTTTTCAAATTCGGGGCGGGTCATTTATGTGTATTCCATTTTATTTCTCTAAGATTCAGATGTTGAATTAACCACGAATTTACACGAATTCTTTTAGATTATCCACATAGCTCTACTTCTAGGGACTGTTGCCCAAATCAAACCAGTATGCTGTCGACTCTCCGCAGTCGACAGCATATATAATAATAACAGTTATTTGGTGTCGGGTGCGGAGACCCGACACCACGATTATAGGCAAATTTTTCTATTTCGGTAACAGACCCTTCAAGCATGGTTATATATGATTCTTCGCTATTTCGTATGGGATAACCACCCTTTATCATTCCTGAAATACCCTGTCATTCCTGTCCCGACCCTTCGGGGGGAATCCATATTCTATCTCCATGCTTCATAGTCCCGATTATTCGGGATGATGGTTTACCCTTATAAAACAGCGAAGAACCTTATAAATTAATCATATTTTCACCGCGGATAACTGAGATTTACTCGTCCTATCGCCGGCAGCAGCAAATTCCAACAGGAATTCCGCAGTTTTTTCCGCGGTTTTGCGCCAGGTGAATCGTTTGTAATTCTCACTCCCTCTTTCACGAAGTGTCGCCCTCAAATCCGGGTTTCGATAGAGGGATACAATCGCATCCGCAATTTCATCCGCATTGTAGGCGTTGATCAGGAGTGCGGAACCGCCCGCAACTTCGATTTGGGAGGAGTTTCTCCCTCCGATGACCGGCAGTCCCGCTGAATTCGCTTCCACAATGGGGAATCCGAACCCTTCATACAGACTGGTGAACAATAACCCCAAAGCTCCATGGTAGAATGCGTTCAATTCCTCTTCACTGACGAAGCCGGTATATATGACAGCTCCTTTGGGGACATTGCATTTGGCTTCCAGGTCTTTCAAGAAGTTGAGCAGGAATTCCGGCATATCCCCCACAATCGCTAATTTCAGACCTCCTTCGATGGCTTTCAGCGATTTCGCCAAGCCGATAAACATCCCAGGGGCATTTTTACGCTGGTCAGGGACTCCGGTAAAGAGCAGGAACCGTTCCCGCTCCAATTGGTATTTCCGCAGGGTATATTCGATGAATTTGGAGGTTGGAGCTTGGGAAAAATTATCGGTTACACCGGCGTAAATAACCTTCAACCTTGATTTCAGCACTCCCAAATGTTTCTCCAAATCGTCGGCGGTACATTGAGAATCGCAGAGAAACAATCGGCAGTGTTTCTTCAATAAGTCTAATTGAGAACGATAGAGTTTATCGAATTCGGGATCGGGTTTGAGATATAAATCCGGGAATATCAGGGGGATTAAATCGTAAAATGTGCAGACCATCGGCGTTTCAGTCATTAATCCCAGTTTCATAATGTTCGAAGTAACAGGACTCATCGGATGGGTAAGGTAGAGTATATCCGGATTAAGGTCGGGAAAATCCTTCCATTGGTTAAAACTACAATTATCATTTCCAATTAAATACCGCACTTCGTCCAAGAACGGTTCATCGGTCAACCCACAAATGGTGAAGCGCCATTCCGAGCAGAGGGAGATTAATTCCTTGAATTGGTTAAGCATAAATCGTCCAATCCCGCGCACTTTTGAACCTTCATCTTCCAAGGCGAAGGCGTCAACCGCTATATGCAGCTTTCCATTCGATTTTATCATCGGAGCGCTGCTTTTTCTTCCTGGAACCGAGATTCTCTTCTCCTTCTGAATCGGCCCTATTTCCTGTCGATTCACTGTTTTATCGTATAATTTTTCCAGTTTTTCGGTTTCGATTTCGATATTGAAATCTAATTCGACTTTTTTCCTTCCTGCAGTGCCCATCCTTGGCCATAATTCAGGTTGTTTAATCAACTGAATCATTCGTTGGGCGAGTCCGGACCAATCCCCCTCCTCGATCAGTGAAGCTGACGCCCCGTCTTCCACCACTTCGGGAATTCCGGCGTGGAAGGTGGATATTATCGGCAGTCCGCAGGCTTGGGCTTCCATTAATACGGTTGGGGTTCCTTCTTTATCCCCGTCCGAACCGGCCTTGCTGGGGGCGAGCAGAATATGATTGACCGCCATTTCATCGCGGACATAGGATACAGGCTGTCCACCCAAGAAAAAGACATCCTTTTCGACCCTAAGTTGAATCGCTAAAGCGCGCAGTTTTTCATCTTCCGGTCCTTCGCCGATAATCCGGAGCTGGCATTTTCCCGCTTTACGGGCTTGGGCGAGTGCGCGGAGGGCGTCATCGAAGCCTTTTTTCTCCACCAATCTGCCGACGCAAAGGAATTTCACTGGTTCGCCCGGGTTTAGAATCCTTCGTTTAAAAGGATAGTCTTTCAGGTTCAGTCCCAGATGGATGATATTGATTTTATCCTGGGGGCATCCGGCTTCAGCCAGCCTCCGCTTCATATCCCGGCTTAGAACGGTTATCGCCGCCGCTTTGTGGAACAGGCTGGCGAATTTTTGCCGCCATTCGGGGTCATCCAGATAGGTCGAGGCGTCCTTGCCGTAGAAGGAAGCGATTAAGGGCAATCCATTCATCTCCGCCCATTCAACCGCTTCAGCGCCGATATGTCCGAAGTGAGTGTGAATCAATTGCGGGTTGAAGCGGGCGCATATTTCGCGAATGAAAGTCTGAAAAGACGGGTCTTCCGCTGGCGAATGGTTGAAGCGTATAATCGGATGTTCCAGCGGGAATATTTCCATATTCCTGATTTCATTAGTCAGAATCACCGGCGGGTAGCGCTTCAAATTCCTGAAACAGTTGTAGATGAAGGTCTCCGAAATAGGCAGATAGTAGGGGGTTTTCAGGTGGAGGCTGCGCTTGCCGCCGTTGCTTGAAGCGGGTTCGGACTTCGCCGGAGTCCGCTGTTCATTGGCGAAAGTTTTAGCGCTCACGCCCGCATCAGTTCCGGCGCTTCGGTTAATGGTCTCCTTGATAATACTCTTCAATTTCCCAATATCGTCTCTCGCCTTGAATAGCTTCACCTGTTCGAAACCTTTTTCGCGCATACTTTGGAATAAACCGGGTTCGTTTTCGACTCTTTCGATGGCGAGATGCCATTTATCGGGGTCGGTGTACTCATCGATATACAATGCGGCGTCCCCGCCGGCTTCCGGGAGTCCACCCACGCGTGAAGCGATCACCGGTATTCCATTCGCCATCGCTTCCAAAGGAATTCGCCCGAACGGTTCAGCCCAGATTGAAGGCATCAGCATAATCCGCGCTTTGCTGTACATAATCCGGGGGTCGCCATGCTCGAAGAATAATATGTTCTTAGCAATCATAGGCGGCAAACCACCATGCCGACCAAAGGCAAGATATTTCACCTCAGGGTTTAATTTTGCAACCGCATCCAGAATGAACAATCCTTTCGCATTATCAGGGCGCCCCAGAGTAACAAACGCCGGATCGTGGACTGGTGGGATAACCTTATCGAAATTGATCACCGGATAGATGACATCTTCATCCCGCCCGCTGAACCGCTTCTGGAATTGGTTCATATATTCGGAATTGGAGAAGATACGGTCAACCTTGTCGAGCATTCGGCGGTGCTCCAGGAGATTCTGCTTGTGCTGTTGATAAGCCTGGCATTGTTCGCATTCGAAATTGCATCCGATCATATTTACTACATTGGGGCAGAAATGTTCATAACTTCGCACGAAAAGGAACACCGGTTTGCCGAATCCCTTTGCGGCGGCGGTGACAACCGGTCCCCAATTGAGCTGGGTCAGCACTAAATCCTGATGGTCAAATTCGCACGCTTTTATAAGGCTTTCCACATTAGTTACATGGCGGCATCTGATACCGTTCTTCCAATAGTACTTGTTCACCTCGCCTTTGCACACTCCGGTTACATCATAACCGTCATCGACCAGGGCTTTGAGGATGGCGATGGCGCTTTCTTCCGCGCCGCCGTATGGTGGGTCAAGGTATTCTGCGGCGAAGAGTATTTTGGGAGCGTCATTTGCGGTGCGGGATTTATCTTCAATGGAATCGTCTTCCAAGCCGAACGATTCGAGCGCCTGCAAGTTCGCCCGAGCGTCTTCATCATTCAGATTCAAGTAGAGCGCTCGTTCGAAGTAGCTCTTACCCAGGTCGGGCATGCCGGTTTGTGTGAATATCGCACCTAAATCGTTCATTAAACCCGAATGTTCGGGATAATGCGTCTGCAGGGACAGCAGAAGCTTCACCGCTTCCCGGTGTTCACCATTTTCCATAAGTTGTTCTGCTTTTCGCCTCGCAGATTCAATATCGAAATCATTTCCGGCTGGAAACGAATTATACATCGTTCAGCTCCTGTTTTTTTTCAAATCGCATGCAATTATAGTTGTAGATGGGAATAGACTGTAACTATCCGTATTTTATAAAGCAAGCGCTGTGCCAGAAGAATTTAGGTAGGTTATTCTTTGTTTATAGGATATTTAACAAAGGAGGGAATGAGTTGATAGGCAGTTTTTGCCGGGAAGTGATTAAGATTCCTGAACCGCAAATCAACATTACAGAAATTAGAAATAGGCGCCTTATTTAAGCAGTTGGATAATTCGGGCTTGGTTTGTGTTTTCGGTCGACAGCCGGACGATGTATGTTCCTGAAGGGAGGGGGGAGCGGTCGGCTCCGCGTCCGTTCCATTTTAGCTGATAGCTGCCAGCCGCTTGCTGACAGTCGAGAAGAACCGCCACCCTTTGCCCCAATGTGTTGTATATGCGGAGCTTGACCATTTCCGGGGTGTTGAGGGTGAAAGTTATGGTAGTTGATGAATTAAACGGATTGGGATAGTTTTGATACAATACAAAAACATGAAAAACAAGCTGGGATTCAAAAGAGTGATGAGAAATGAGGTCGGGATACGGTTATTACAAAAGTTGACATCCTAAATACAATATATATGATATAAGATATATTATACTCAACAATTGCATTATTTATATCTATTAATATTAAGGAATTATAAGAATTATTTGAAAATACTTGACATTAGTAATATTTTTTGTTAATATTATAAAAGTATATAATATACACATGTGCAGTAGTTATAATTAATTGAAAATTCTAATATTAATTAACATATAGAATATAGATTATGTCAAAGTATATTCATGAAATACGAGATCCAATACATGTTTTCATAAAATTAAATTCTTATGAGAGAGAAATACTTGATTCACGACCAATGCAAAGACTTAGATACATTCATCAGTTAGCTTTGTCTTATTTGGTCTATCCTGGAGCGACACATAGACGGTTTGAGCATTCATTGGGTGTGATGGAGCTTGCAAGTAGGGTATATGATATAATAACAGATTTTGATAATATAAGACTTGATTCAATTAGAGAATTAGTCAGGGGAAATGCAGATGAAGGATCAAGAAAAACACTTAGGATTGCGGCATTATGTCATGATTTAGGGCATCTTCCATTTTCACACGCTGCAGAAAAGGACTTACTCCCTGAAGGGTGGAATCATGAGCGTATTACAATTGAATTAATATTCAGTGATGAAATAAAATCTATTCTTAGCAAAATAAATGTACAAGCTGAAGATGTTGCAAAGATTGCGGTTGGTCCCGACAAGTATTCTAAGTATGATGAAAGTTGTGAATTTACAATTTGGGAATCAGTATTATCAGAAATAATAACAAGTGATGCTTTTGGCGTGGATAGGATTGACTATTTATTGCGTGATTCCTTGCATACAGGTGTGGCCTATGGGAAATTCGATCATTATCGACTCATCGACTGTTTGAGACTTTTACCAAAGAGTGAGAAAGATTCAACGGAACCTACATTAGGAATTGAAGAAGGAGGTTTGCATTCTGCTGAAGCTTTGATTTTAGCAAGGTATTTCATGTATGCGCAACTATATTGTCATCCTATAAGAAGAATTTATGACATTCACTTAAGAGATTTTTTACAGAAGAATTTAATTAATAGATACTTTCCAATTGATATTGATGAGTATTTAAAAATATCGGATAATGACATCATTACAGAAATGATTAAAGCAGCACGAGATGAAAGTCATCCTGGTTATAAGCCAGCTAAATACATTATCGAAAGAGAACATTTCAAACTCTTATATCAAAGGAATCCTGGAGACACGAAGACAAATCCCGGCGCGGGAGAAGCTATTTTTAAAGCTACATGTTTAGAATTCGAAGATTCCAATGTAAGGTATGACACATGGCGTGAGGAAAGTAGTAAACTTGATTTTCCAGTAATTGATAATGATGATAATATTATTTCGTCCTTAGAGTTTTCGAAAATACTAGAAGATATTCCTTTAGTCGCAATAGATTTCGTTTTCATCAATCGTGAATGTCAAATAGAAGCAAAAAAATGGCTGAATGAAAATCGCCAATCAATAATTGCCCCCAAAAAGGAGAAATCATCATGAAAAGATTACAAAAATCAGCGATTCTCATATCTTTAATAGAAAATCTACAAAAATATGAGAGCTGGTGTGGAGAAACACATATTCAAAAATCAACTTATTTTTTGCAGGAATTATTGAAAGTTCCTTTGGAATTCCACTTCATTTTATATAAACACGGTCCCTTTTCATTCGATCTCCGGGGCGAGCTCGCGGCTATGCTGGCTGACGATTTCTACATTTTAGAGCCGCAGTATAATTATGGACCGAAACATATCCCAAGTACAGGAAGCAATTTTCTAAAGGAGAATTTTACAGTTACTATTGAAAAATATTCCAATGAAATAGTGTTTGTTGCTCAAAAATTGGGAAATATGCGTGTTGATGAACTTGAGCGTGTTGCAACAGCACTATATATTAAACGGAAATTTAAAGATAACGATGCAGACCTCGCCAAAGAAATTGTAAAGATTAAACCTCATATTTCAATGAGGCTCGCTAAAGAAGCTGTTCAGAAATCCGAGAGAATTATAAGTGATTGTCGATCCGAGTTTGGGATAACCTCCTAAAATGAAACAATATTATTAATTCAATCTATTTAACCCTAACCATCAATTTAAACAAAACCGGCACGATTATCAATGTCAAGATGGTCGAAAAAAGCAGTCCCCCCACTATAGTCCAGCCCATAGGAGCCCACATTTTCCCGCTTAAAATGGTCAACGGCATCAACCCTCCGATGGTGGTGATGGAAGTCAGCAGGATGGGCACGAAGCGGATTTTGCCCGCTTCCAGCAGCGCTTCATCGCGGGAATAGCCCATCTGCAGGCGTTTATTGATGAAGTCGAGCATCACGATGGCGTCGTTGATGACGATACCGATGAGACTTTCCACCCCCACGAAAGCCAGGAAACCGAAATTGTTTCCGGTAACCCACAGCCCCAATATCGCGCCGATGAACGCCATCGGCAGAGCGCTGAAAATCACCAGCGGCTGAATGAACGAATGGAATTGAAGCACCAGGATGGCGTATATCACCAAAATAGCGATGACGGCGGCGGAGAACAGGGCGGAGAAGCTTTCATCGCGCTCCTTGGTCTCGCCTTCGATTATGCAGCTATAGCCGTCAGGCCAGTTGACCGCTTCAAGTTTGGGCTTCAATTCAGCGGTGATGCCGGCGGCGAAATAACCATCGGCGATATCGGCTCGCACGGTGAAATTCCGTTTCCGGTCGCGGTGGACGATGGTGGGAGCGGTTCCGCTGATCACCGGGTCAGCCAGTTCGTTCAGGGGAATCATCGTTCCCGCCGCATTGGGGATGAAGATACGGGAGAAGGTTTCCCATTTGGGCGGTTCGGAGAAGGGGAGCCGCATCACCACTTCGATATCCTCATCGCCGAGTCGGAATTTTGTAACCGTTTCTCCGGACAGCGCCATCCTCAAGGTGCGGGCGATATACGCTTGGGGGACGCCGAGCATTCCGGCGCGATGGCGGTCGACTTCGACTCGGATTTCGCCGCCGCCGCTGGTCAATTCGTTATCGATGTTGATAGCGCCGGGTGTATCGCGCAGAATCGCTTCGACTTGTCCGGTCAATTCCGTTAGTATTTTCAAATCTTCACCTTCAACCCTGATGGCGATGGGCGCTCCGATGGGAGGACCTTGAGCGAATTCCTTGACTTCGATGCGGGCGAGAGGTGAATCGCTCCATCTGCGGCGGTATTTATCCACCAGGGCGAAGGTTTCTTCCTGGGGGAGGCCGCTTTTCATCACCACCAGGATTTGTCCGTAATTGTCCTTTTCCCGGCTTCGCCCCATATTATAGTAGACTACGGGGTTGCCCTTGCCGACATTGGCGAGGGTATGGGCGACTCCGGGTTCCGCGATTAATTCGGCTTCGATGACGCGCAATATGGAATCGACCGAGGCGAGATTGGCGCCTTCCGGGCGGCGCACTTCGATGGGGAATGTCGTTTTGTCCGCTTTGGGGAAGAATTCTTTTCCCAGAGAATTGAAGAGCCCGATGCTTCCCGCCAGGGCGAGCAGGGTGGCAAATATCACCAGCGCCGGTTTTTTAAGCGCTGCTTTCAGGACGATAGGGTAGTAGTTATCGCCGATGCGCCTCAATCCGCGGGCGAAGAAATGTTCGCCGCCGCCGACCGATGGTCTGAGGATGAGCAGGGAAATTAAAGGGGTGGCGATCAAAGCCACCAATAAACTGGAAGCGAGGGTGAAGGCGACGGTCAGCGGCATCGACCTGATGAACATCCCGGAGGAGCCGGGCATCGCCATCATTGGAATGAAGGCGGCGATGGTGGTGGCGGTGGCGGAAGTTACGGCGGCGGAAACTTCAATCGTCCCTTTGAGGGCGGCTTGGAAGCGGTCGAGCCCCATATCGAGGCGGCGCTGGATGTTTTCACTGATGACGATGGCGTTATCCACCAGCATTCCCAGGGCTAAGATCAGGGCGGAGATGGAAATCTGCTCGAATGACAGCCCGTAGCGGTATATCCCGCCGATGCCGATGATGATGGAGAGGGGTATGGCGAGCAGTATCACCACCGCCAGCCTTCCGCCCACTAAAATGAACACCACGATGGCGACCAATATCCCGCCGTATAAGAGATTATTGGCGAAGGAGGTCAGCCTTTTCGACACATAATCCGGCTGGTCGAAGACGATTTCGACTTGCACATCCTGGGGGAAGCGGGCGGAGACTTCTCGGACCACCCGGCGTGCTTTATTGCCGAGGTCGATCAGGTTGGTGGCTTCTTTTTGGGTGGCGGTTACGAATACCGCCCGCCTGCCGTTGTGTCGCACCCAATAGGTGGAATCCTTGTGCGCCATATTGACGGCGGCGATATCGCTCAGGCGTATGGGAATTCCCCCCCGGACATCGATCACGGTCTGGCGGACATCATCGATAGAATCGAAATCCCCGCCGATATTGACATTGAATTTACGGCGGGATAGTTCGATTTTTCCGGCGGGGATGGCGACATTGGCGGCGGCGATTCTATCCGCTACATCGAGGGGCGATATCCCGTAGGCGGCGAGGCGGTCGATGTCGATGGAGACGCGGATTTCCCGTTCCTGCGCGCCTTCGATTTCGGTTTTTCTGACTTCGGAGATGCGGCGCAATTCGTCTTTGATTTCTTCGGCGTAGTTCTCTAATTGGTCATAGGTGTAATCGTCGCCGGAGACGGCGATTTGAATCGCTACAACCCTGTCCGTGCGATGGCGGACGACTTCGGTTCGGAGGACTCCGGGCGGGAATTCCATTTCAGCTTCGGTCAGGGCGCCGATGGTGGCGTCGACAGCGTTATCGATATCGGCGTCATCGAAATAATATACGACGGAATAGGAAGCGCCGTCCATCGCCCAACTGTCGACATGTTCGACATCTTCCAAGCCCATCAGGTGTTCTTCCAGGGGGTCGAGTATGAAATCTTCGATTTCTTCCGGGGCTGCGCCGGGGTAGGTGACCACCACCGAAGCTTCCTTCATTTCGATGAGGGGGTCTTCCAGGCGGGGCATATTTAGGAAGCCGAGCATACCGTTGGCGATTAAAACGGCCAGGACTATGATGGTGAAGCGGCGGCGGTGGAGCGCTCGTTCGGTGATGTGCATCAATCGTCTCCCTTATGGAAGTTGACAACGGTTACCAAGTCGCCGTCCCGCACTCTGTCGATTCCTCCGCATACTACGAGGGCGCCTTTTTCGATACCGGACAGGATTTCCAGTTTATCTTCCACCGGTTTTCCGAGGTAGATAGTGGTCTTGATGACATCGCCTTTGTGGGGGCGGAAGCGGTAGCAGGAGGCTTCGCCGTCGGAGGTTATTTTTACGGCTTCGGGGGGGATGGTAAGGATAGCTTCCGGTTCGCCGGCGAATATTTTAACTTTGACCGCCATTCCGGGTAGCCAGCCGGGGGAATTCACGCATTCGACTTCGACCGGCATTATCCCTTTGTAGAAGTCTCCGGAGGAGGGGAGGGCGGTGACTTCGCCGGGGATTATCCGTTCCGGTTGGGTGAGGAGGGCGATTTCGGCGGGGTCGCCTATTCTAATTGCGGCGATGTATCTTTCGGGGACGCCGACGGTCATTTGCAGGGTGTCGGCGTTGACTAATTGATAGACGGGCGCGCCGGGCGGGACTATCTGCCCGGCTTCGATGAATCGTTCGGTGACGCTGCCATCGAAGGGGGCGGTGATGATGCCGTGATCCAGGGCGAATTGCGCTGCATTCAGCGCCGCTTCGGCTAACGCCAAGCCTGTTTGCGCATCGTTGAATTTTTCCATTGGTAGGGAACCACTTTGGTGAAGGGATTTTGCGCGGTCGCAGTCCCGCTTAGCTTTGAAGCAGGCGGCTTGAGCACGGTCGAATTCGGCTTGAAGAGCGCGGTTGTCGAGGGTGGCTAAAGTGTCGCCTTTGTGAACTTCATCACCCATTTGGTAATCTGCCGATTCGACATATCCGCCTTGCAGGAAGGAGAGGGCGGCGCGGTGTTTAGCTTGAATAGCGGCAGGCGCTTCGATTTTTCGGGTTAGATTCTGGATTTCCACTTTACCCACCGTAATCTTGGCGGGTTCAGGTGGCGGGGGTTCGATGTTGTCTTCACTTCCGCAGCCGGCAATCAGGATGAAGCAGGTTGACAATAGAGCGAGTGTGATTATAAGATAGTGTTGTTTCATAATCCTTAAATATCCTTGTGCGTTGTGTAAACTGAAATGTATAGTATAGATATTGTTATTTATGTACTTATAAAAAACAATAACAATAACAACCCTTATGAAATATAGGTCAGCTTATTAAAAGCCGTCAAATCACTCTGTAATCCTTTCTATAACTCCGCCGCCCAGAATTCTGTCGCCCTGGTAAACTACCGCCGATTGACCGGAAGTCGGCGCTTCAACCCCTTCGGGGAAATGAATCGTCATTCGGTTATCGCCTTGGGGGGCGACAATCGCTTCCCCGCCGGGGTCTCGATAGCGGATTTTCACCACTGCACGAACTACTTTTTGAGGAATCGGATGAACCAGCCAGTTGACCTTGTCAACTTCGATATTGTGGGAGCTCATTTCTTCTTTGGGCGCTACATATAATCTGTTTTCCATTGGATCAATACGCTTGACATACATCGGCTGCAGCCACCCCCCGCCCAATCCTTTCCGCTGTCCGATGGTGTAATGGATGTATCCTTTATGGATTCCGACCACTTTGCCATCGAGGTCAAGGATATCTCCTTCACCTGCATTCACACCCGCATTTACAAGGAACTTCCTATAATCGTCATCCGGGATAAAACAGATTTCCTGGCTTTCGGCTCTGGAAGCGGCTTGTAGACCCAATTTCACCGCTTCGGCTCGGACATCATCTTTACTCATCTCCCCCAAGGGGAAGATAGTCTGTTCCAATTTCTCACGATGAATCCCCCACAGCGCGTATGATTGGTCTTTCCTGAGGTTAGTCGACCTGAATAGCCCCGCTCCATCATCGGTTCTCATCGTCCGAGCGTAATGCCCGGTGGCGATGAAATTTAAACCAAACTTCCGCATCATATCCCATAAGACTCCCCATTTTATTAAAGCGTTGCATCGCACGCAGGGATTCGGCGTCCTGCCCGCTCGGTATTCCCGAATGAAATCGTCGATGATGTATCGTTCAAAATCCGTCCCAAGATTCAGAGTTTGATGTTGGAATCCCAATTCCTTCGCCACTGACTTGGCATCATCAACATCCTGCTGGGAACAGCATCCGCGCGCCGGATAATTCACTCCCGGCGGATTATCCCATAATTTCATCGTAACACCTACGACTTTGAAACCGGATTCTAATAGTTTCGCCGCCGCCACCGATGAATCCACCCCGCCCGACATCGCTATGAGCGCCGATTTACTCATAATCGTTTTACTCTTGAAAATAGCGATCAGTATGCATTCCCA
>JABMRZ010000224.1 GCA_013202315.1 Candidatus Tariuqbacter arcticus
CTGTGAATCTTTATTACTGTGAATCTTTATTACTGTGAATCTTTATTTACTGTGAATCCTTCTCTTTTGAATTTCCAATTCTAACTGCGAAGCCCCCTGTTCCGGGCGAAGCCCCGGACGAGGCGTAGAACCCAAGGGTAGGGTTCATACGGTTTTAAGTTTGGTTTATTTGATATAAGCAGCATATTGAAGTATAGTTGAATTCCTTGATTAAATATAGTTATACAAAAAAGCATAAAAATATTAATAATTTTCTTTAAAAAAAGTTAAAGTTCTTTTACAAGTTGCCGATATATATATAAAAGGGTGAAAATCGGGTTGGAAAACCGATGTCCGGAATTAGGTGATTAGTCCATTCATTGTTGAAGTTATTTTCTATAGTCGGTTTAAAATTCTTCCTTTGATATGCTAAAGTTTCTTGAAGCTTTGCCGATAATAGTTGTAGGACTTGAAAATCGACAACAATTATTATCTTAAATAAGCAACAAGAAATAACTAACTCCAAAAGGAGGAAAAAACAATGAGTATGCGTGTTAATCACAATGTGTTGGCGATGACGGCTCACCGCAACATTTGGGTCACCCAGAACGATATGGATACTGCTGTGCAGCGTCTTTCGTCTGGAATGCGCATCAACTATGCGTGGGATGACCCGGCAGGTTTGGGTATTTCCGAAAAATTCAGAGCTCAGATAGGCGGCATGGTTGAGGCTGAGAAGAACGCCAATTATAATGTGAACCTGCTCGCCACCGCAGAAGGCGCTTTATCGGTCATCGATGAAAAGCTGATTCGGATGCGGTCTATCGCTATTCAATCTGCAAACGGGGCTTTGACATCGTCCGACCGTCAAATCGCCAATGTCGAGTTCCAGCAGTTGAAGAGCGAAATCACCAGAATCGCCAATGTAACCAATTACAACGGATTGCAGCTGATCGACGGCACTTACTCTGCCTCATCTGAACAGACCACAAGCTGTCTGGCTTTGGGCTACAATCAGGCTACCACCACTCAAGGCGCGAACACCCTTAAGTTCCATATCGGAGCAAACAACACGATTGGCGATGACTATTACTATGTCAACCTTGGGAGTATGACGGCTAACGCTTTGAATCTCGACGATGTTGATGTCTGCGACACAGCCAGCGCTCAGGCGGCGATTGACTACATTGACGACGCAATCACTTCGAAAGACACCGAGCGAACCTTCATCGGTTCGATGGTCGAGCGTCTGCAAAACACCATCTTGAATCTGCAGATCAGCCAGGAAGCGGCTACGCAGTCGGAATCCACCATCCGTGACGCCGACATGGCTTACGAGATGATGAACTTCACCAGGGCTCAGATTCTGATGCAGACCGGTATTTCGATGATGTCTCAGGCGAATATGCTGCCTTCGACTGTCGCTGGAGTTGTGGGCTAATAACTACTCTGAATACTTCCCTGATGACATTGTGGGCTTTCACAAGGCATGGAAGGCACAGCATCGCTAAGGTGTTGTGCCTTTTGTTACTCGCCAACGAACAAATTATGTGGAGTAAAAATGTCTTCAGGCATTATGTCAATTTCGGGACTCGTATCCGGAATCGATTGGGACACTACGATAGAGCAGTTATTGGCGATACAAGCCCAGCCGATAAACCTGTTGGAACAGCGGAAGCAGAAGAATGAGACCAAGCTTTCCATGTGGCAGCAGATAAACACCAGACTGCAGTCTTTGGAAAGCACGGCTAAAAGTATGACCGAGAAAAAGGATTTTCTATCGAGGATAGCGACTTCTTCGGATGCCGATAAAGTCGCCGCCACCGCCACCGGCGAAGCTCAGCCGGGGACTCATATAATCTCATCCATTACCTCACTCGCCCGGGCTAATAATTATGTTTCCGGGTCGAGCTATTCATCCAAGGACGACACTTTCGGTCAGGGGGCTGGTTCTTTTGTGATAAACTTGGCTAACCATCCTGATGGAGCGAAATCCATCACCCTCACTTATGGCACTGATTACAGCGCCGCCACTACCTTGGACGAATTTCGCCAGCTAATCAACGATCATACTGACAATGACGGTCTGGTGAATGCTTCCGTCATCAATGATGGTTCAGGCGCCAATCCTTATAAATTGGTGATAACCGCTTCAAATTCTGGTACCGATTATTCGATAACTTCCATCACGGATACCAGCACAGGTCTGGTTATGGCTCAGGGACTGACCGCCCAGAACTGCGTTTTCACTATAGATTCGATTTCCATCACCAAGAATGAAAATCAGGTCGACGATGTTGTCGATGGGGTGACTTTCACTCTGCTGGACAGCGGGATAACCTCCGATATAGTGATATCGGTGGAGGACGACCTGGCGACGGTCAAATCGAATATCAATTCGATTGTGGACTCGTATAATGATTTAAAAGCGTTGATGAACTCGGTCTCCAGTTTCGATGAAGATAATGAGATAATGGGGCCGCTGATGGGTGATGGGTATCTCTCTTCGGTTCGTTCCAAGATGGATGCTATCATCTCCGGGTCTATACCTGGGATGCCCAGCAGCGCTATTTATCAAAGTCTTAGCCATATTGGGATTACCACGGACGGTTCGGCCGGGCTTTTATTGGTTGACGACAGTGAATTAACCGATGCGCTTGAAGATGATTTCGACGCCGTGGCGGATGTTTTTTGCGAGAAGGCTACCACCGACAATAACAGTATAACCTACCAACAGCGAACCCTGGATACCGAGGCGGGGAGTTATAGTGTGGTGGTCAATTATGATGGGAGCGGGAATATCACCTCCGCCACAATTGACGGTCATGAAGCGAATATTCTGGGATCGCTAGTTCAAGGCAAAGAGGATTATAACGAAGAGGGGATACTGCTTAAATTCACCTGGCCCGGGAGCGGGAATCAAGAGACCGCCACCATAAATTTGAGCTTGGGGGTTAACGCCCAATTTGAAAAAGAAATCGATTTCATCTCCGGGACGGAATACCTTGAAGGTGAAATCTATTGGGCTGAAGACCAACTGAACGATTCCATTGAACATCTTGAGGAACAAATTGAGGATATGGAAAAACGACTGGTTAAGAAGGAAGAGATTCTGAGGAATCAATTCACCCAGTTGGAATTGGCGATGTCTCAGATGAGGTCGCAAAGTTCGTATTTGGAGTCGATTTTGGGGTAGATTGGTAAATCAATAAAATAGTAAACTTGTAAAACGGTAAACATAAAAAGAGTTAAGGAGAATATGATATGGCTATAACTAATCCCTATGTGGAATATCAGAATGTACGTTATTCGACTGTCAGCCGGGGTAATTTGTTGTTGATAGTATATGATGGCGCGGTTAATTTTTTGGAAGAAGCTAAGAATCGAATGATAATTAAAGACTTTTCCGGCAGGGGCTTATACATCGATCGAGCTTTCGGCGCAATTAACGAAATGCGAAACAGCTTGAATTATGAAGTGGATGATAAACTTGCCGGTTCCCTGAATCAACTCTATTTTTTTATGACAAAACAGTTGTCAAGAGCTTCGCTTGAGAATGATGTCGAAGCGGTGGAGATAGTTATTGCGCTATTGAAAGGCCTGCGGGAAGTATGGAAGGAAGCGGTCAAGAAGGATTCCATTCCCCAGACCGCGAAGGAGAGAGTTTAGCTGTCAAATATATTGGAATATTATTTGCACTATTCTATTGATATTATGTGTATATAGGTTAATTTGATCAAAGGCGTTTAACCGTTGGGCAATATCTTCCTTACCTGGGTAAATTGTCGACAGAAATTTGCATAGAAGTGTTAGAATCGCCAGGGTTATTCATCTCAACGCATTTATAATGAGCGAAATAATTACTCGCGCAATTAACTATTTACAATATTCGAGCACTAATTAAATGTCATTCCCGCATGCTTTTAGCGGGAATCCAGAAAAAATAGATTCCAGTCAAACCGGAATTATATCTATACACGACTATTGAATCCGTTTATTATAATTAGAAATATCAATTACTTTCTCTCAAAACAAATTTTAAGGAGAGAGTTGAATGAATATCGAATATTTACGATCCAATTCCGCTGCAAAGACTAATGTTCAGGAGTTGAAGCAGTCTGCTGAAAAAACTGCAGGCAAGGACGCTTCCCAAGAGATAGTGAACGGCAATGGCAGCGATCGGTTGTCCATTTCCAGCGAAGCCAGACACTTGCAGCATACCGATCAGGTTGTCAGAAGTGAAATAAAGAAGCTGCCTGATATTAGGTCTGAAAAGGTGGAAGCGGTTTTGTCGCGAATGAAGGAGGGGTATTATTCCAGCGACGAAGCGGTGGAACACATTGCCGATGCGATTATTAATCATTCGTCGAAGGCGGCTCGCAAGCCGGAAGAATCGACCGCAAGAGTGCTTCTTAATCTTAGCGATGAATTGCCGGAAACACGGCAAACGGAAGTGGCGGCAGCAAAAGAACGAAGCGCAGCCAACTTCTATAATAATGAAGAACCGCTAAGAAAGGCGAGCGATAAATTGTGGATTCCGCCAATGGAGAGGATTTAGGCGGTCGTTGAATTGATATTAATGAAGAATCGAGCGGTATATTATGAAGGAAAGAAGTGTGTAAGAGTAAGAGTGTGAAATCCTGTCAAGGCGAGATATTTTTAATTAAATCCCGGAGATAATCCGGGATTTCTTTTTTTAAAAATAGTCTACCAAAGAGACACGAAGGCGCGGAAAAAACCGGCTAAGGAATTTATTGGTTGAGAGTCCGCATGGAATTTTTTATTCGGATTTACTTGAAAATTTAGTTTTAAAAGTTTAAATTACCAAACTTACTATTGAATAATTATGAACAGATTTTTCACGGCTGTAAGGGAAGCGGGTGTGGTGGGCGCTGGCGGCGCCGGCTTTCCCACATATATTAAACTGCAGGCGTCGGTTGATACAGTTATCGCCAACGGGGCGGAATGCGAACCCTTGCTTTCGCACGACCGGGCGAATATGGTTCATCATCCTGACAAAGTCGTTCAGGGTTTGGGAGTGTTGTCAGAGGCTGTCGGCGCAAAAAGGAGAGTAATCGCATTAAAAGAGAAGTACACCGACGCCGAGAAAGCGTTAGCGAAATGTGGGGATTCGTTTGAATTCTTTTCGCTTCCTGATTATTATCCGGTGGGCGATGAAGTTGAGATTGTCAAGTATGTGGTTGGTGAAACCGTTCCCGAATACGGACTGCCGCTTGATGTGGGGGTAGTGGTTAATAATGTGGAAACCTTGATGAATATCGCCGATGCGGTTGAAGGAGTACCGGTTACTCACAGATATGTGACAGTCTGCGGCGAAGTTGAGAATCCCAAGGTTCTGCGTGTACCCATCGGGACGAAAATCATCGATGCGGTCAATCGATGCGGCGGAGTTACCACCGGCAAGCCGAAATACTATGTCGGAGGTCCTATGATGGGACGGATGGTGGATGCGTATGAACCGGTTATCAAGACCACCACCGGGATTTTCGTCTTTCCCGAAGAGCATTTTTTAATTTGGAAGCGCTCTCTGCGAATTGAACATATTTTACGACAGGCGCAGTCGGCTTGTACCGATTGCCGATTATGCACCGATTCCTGTCCCCGTTTCTTATTGGGATATGATATTGAACCTCATAAGATAATGCGGACGGTGAATTTTGCGATGGAGGGAATGACCCGTGAAATGATGTCCGCCCACCTTTGCAGTTTTTGCGGAGTATGCGAATATGCGTGTCCGATGTGGCTTTCGCCAAAGCGCGTATATGAGAAAACTTTGGATTTCCTGAAAGGCGAAGGGGTCAATTTCGATAAGCGGAAGCGGGAACTCGCCGAACATCCGATGAGGAAATACCGTCGTATACCGTCATCGAGATTGTTATTCAGGATGGGATTGACGAAATATGATGTCGTGTTTGAATATGATGAATCCGATTGGCAGCCGGAGGAAGTGTTCATTCCTATGCTCCAGCATATCGGCGCCGCGGCTGTGCCGGTGATATCCGTTGGAGATAAAGTATTGCGGGGGGAGGTCATCGGTGAAGTTCCGGCAGGGAAATTGGGGGCACGGGTCCACGCATCTATCGACGGAGTTGTGGCTTCGGTGAATAAAAGCGGTGTGGTTATTAATACTTGAATTCTGAAATTCGTGTTTTTTCTGGCAGGAAATCTCATAACATATTTCATTGTGAAGACTTACAAAGTGTCAAGTATCAAGTGCCAAGTGCCAAGAATTATATTGTAAAAGTCAATATTTGATCGGACAATTTTTACTTGATACTTGTTACTTGATACTTGATACTTATTCACTTTCAAATCCGCCATGGCGGATTCCGGCTTGTCCGGGTTAGGGTTCGATGAATACATTTAGGGCAGATAGAAATGCGCTGGGGATGGTGGAGTGGAATTCGATTTCGATGGGGATTTTCGCCGCCGATGCGATGCTCAAGGTTTCTAAAGTTGAATTGATATATGCCAATACTATATGTCCGGGGAAGTATATTTGCGTTGTACGAGGGGAAGTGGCGGAGGTAAGAGCATCGGTAGAGGCGGGACGGGACGCTTCGCCGGTTTCGGTTGTGGATGAAATGATTATACCTAATCTGCATCCATCCGTTTTCCCGGCAATCGCCGCGGCGACCCATTCGGAGAAAGTGGATGCTGTTGGGGTTATCGAAACATTTTCCGCGGCTTCAGCGATTTTGGCTGCCGATAGAGCGGCGAAAACCGCTCAGATATTGTTGTTAATAGTGAGACTTGCCACCGGCTTGGGAGGGAAGTCGTATGTCGTTTTAACCGGAGAAGTAGCGGCGGTAAGAAGCGCTGTGGAAGCTGGTGCAAATACAGCGCAGGAAAAGGGTTTGCTTGTTCAAACGACAGTGGTCCCTCAACCGGAGCCTAGGTTGTTTGAAAAACTGAATTGAGTGCTGAAAGCTCTAATCTGTCAACTAAAGAGCGAGAGTAGTAATTGAGATTAATCTAACTCTCATTAACTATAAAGAATTGGGAGACATTTTAATGAAGATGAATGTCAAGGAACACGAAAAGGTGGTCGTGTTCGAATTAAAAGGTAAAATTATGGGGGGACCCGATGCGGCGGTTTTTCACGATACACTCAAGGAATACATCAGTAAGGGCTATAAACGATTTTTAATCGACCTTGCCAAGGTTGAGTGGATGAACAGCTCAGGGTTGGGAATCCTCATTTCCGGATTGACCACCATTCGCAATTCCGGCGGTGAACTGAAGCTTGCAAGAGTGACTGAAAAGATTAACAGCCTGCTGATGATAACTAAATTGATAACCGTTTTTGACACTTACGAGTCGGTTGAAGACGCTTTAAGCAATTACACTCAGTAATAATTATACTCACTTTTCGAGTTATTCGCTTCAGGGCAGATTTTGAGCGAAGTTACAGATATATTAGAAAACATCAGGAGTATTGCGGATTCGTTGGCGCAAGAGCTCTCTGTTGAGAAGCGGGTCCAAGGCAGCAAAGGGGAATTTGCTGAAGTGGAGCAACAGCTCGCCCGTGCAATCGATTTAATCAAAGAGCATGAGCGGCGAGATGAGCTTATCGACAATTTATATTATAGTGTCGGTTCCAAACTGAATTCAACTTTTAACTTGGATGAGCTATTGGGGATAATTGTGGATTCCCTGAATAAACTTATTGGGTTTGATGCGGGTGGGGTATTCCTGGTTAACCAAGATAATTGCGAAATCGAGGCCGAGTATATTGTCGGCTACAATGAGAATTCTTTTGAGCAAGTTCATCAGAAGGTTGGCGAGGGGATATTAGGGTGGGTGATAGTGAATGGGTCATCAGTGAATATCTCGGATGTCGCTGAAGATGAACGGTATATTAGTGCTCGCCCGGAAACCAATTCGGAACTGGCGGTGCCGATGATCAACGAAGGACGGGTAATTGGATGCATCAATTTGGAAAGCGATCGAAAGAACGCATTTGATGCGGAAGATATCGCTATATTGGAAACCTACGCTACTCAAGCTTCTTTAGCGGTGGAACGGGCGAGGCTTCAGCAGGAAATTTGGAAGAAAAAGCGGTTAGAGGAGGAAGTGGCTATCGCTCGGAAGATTCAAGTTTCTCTGCTGCCGCATACCGCTCCTGAAATTGAAGGGTTCGTGCTGGCTGGGATGAATGAGCCTTCTTCTGAAGTCGGTGGGGATTACTATGATTTCATACCCTTAGCCACCGGCGGTTTAGGATTGGCTATTGCCGATGTTTCAGGGAAGGGGATAGGAGCGGCGCTGATTATATCGGGAGTCAGGGCGGCTTTGCGAGGTGAAATCAGGCATAATCTCCAGCCGCATCAGGTGATACATAAGGTGAACCATTTCGTATATGAAAGTACCGAGATGGGGAGTTTCGTCACCGCTTTTTATGGGATTCTCATCGGGAAACAGTTCACTTATGTCAATGCCGGGCATAATCCTCCGATTCTAATTCACAATGATGACCGTCTTGAGTTGTTGGAGTCAGGTGGATTGATCCTCGGTTTTGAAGAGGAACAATATTATGAGCAGGGTATGGTGACTTTCAAAGCCGGAGATAGTCTGCTTTTTTACACGGATGGGGTTACTGAAGCAATGGATCCAGGAGGAGTAGAGTATGGTTTGGATAAATTAATACGCACTTTGCGTGAGACCAAGGGGATGAAGGCTCAGGAGCGAATCAAGTCCATTCACCGGAGTGTAGCGGCTTTTTCACATGGTTCAAAGGAATGGATGGACGATTTAACCTTAATGCTTTTGTATTGTTTATGACTATCATTAAAACCCTCGATATTCCGTCGACTCCGGATGAACTTACCAAAGTTGATGAGGTTGCGGAGCGAGTGGCGGAGGAAATGAGTTTCTCTAAGGATGAGAAGGATGATATAGCCATTTCGGTGTCTGAAGCAGTTAATAACGCCATTATGCATGGTAATCTGGCTAATCCCAAGAAGATGGTGCATATCACTTTCATCCGCGAGAGGGATTCTCTGATAGTGAAGGTTAGAGATGAAGGCAATGGTTTTAATCCGGACGATTTGCCGGACCCTACTTCTCCTGAAAATCTTTTGAGGTTGAAGGGGCGGGGGATTTTCATCATTCGTCAATTAATGGACGAGGTGACTCACCGAAAGACCAATGAGGGGATGGAGGTTACTTTAGTGAAGAAGAAGAACGCTGGATAGACTGATCTCTGGCCGAATAGAAATTTATAGAATGCCAAGTGTCAAATGTCAAGCATAGATAAAATAAACATAAACAGATTGGCGAGTTAATCAAATTGGCAGAACAAGAAGATTTTGAAACCATTGTTGGAAAGGCGCCGGAAGTTGACGAAAACGACCCTCAGAATTTAATCAGCGCCGGGGTAGTCGGCGCCGGCACGATGGGGCAGGGTATAGCTCAATTGATGGCTTCCAGCGGTATTGATGTGATTTTGGTGGAGAAGGATGAGGAATCGTTGAGTCATTCAATGAATGAATTGGCGGAGATGATGGATCGGGAAATCGCTCGATGGGGTATGACCGCTTCAGAAAAGAGGGCGGTATTAACCCGCATTCAAGGGACGACGGATATGATTAAGTTGCAGGATATTCATTTAATTATCGAATCAGTCACCGAAGATATTGCCTTGAAACAGGATTTGTTCCGGCGGGTGGATCAAATCTGCGACAGCGATGCAATATTAGTTTCCAATACATCGACTTTAAGTCTGTCCGAAATCGCTTCAGTCACAAGCCATCCGGATAGAGTTATCGGTATGCATTTCATGAACCCGGTATCCAAGACCAAGATTGTGGAAGTCATCAGGGGACTACATACTTCCGAAGAGACATTCACTTATATCAAGGGTTTTGCAGAACGAATCAACAAAGTTGCTATTGAAGTCTACGAATATCCCGGATATGTCACTACTCGTGTGATTATTCCAATGCTGAACGAGGCGATGTATGTTCTAATGGAAGGGGTGTCCACCGCCGAACATATCGATACCGCAATGAAGTTAGGATTCAATCTAAACTTCGGACCATTGGAATTCGCGGATATGATGGGGCTGGATGAAGTGATGAGGTGGATGGAGACCCTTTTTCACGAATTGGGTGATTTGAAATACCGCCCCTGCCCGCTCTTGAGGAAGATGGTTCGCGCCGGGCATTTAGGAAAGAAAACGGGGGAAGGGTTCTTTAAGTATAATAGGGATGGTAAAAAGATTATAGATTAGACTTGAGTATTATCCTATTAATTATTAAGAAGATACCGAAAATTGATTAATTCACGAATACATTACAACAAGAAAAAACTATCCCGCTTTTGCCGGGAAAACAGCATCGCCAGATTGGCTGTCTTTGGCTCCGCAGCTAAAGGCGGCTTCTCCGATAAAAGCGACCTGGATATATTGGTGGATTTCCAATCAGGTTCCCGGATTGGATTGTTGAAATTTCTTGATATTGAAGAAAGCCTGTGCGATATTTTCTCCTGCACTGCTTCAATAGACCTTATCACTCGAAATGCCTTGAGCCCCTATTTGCGCGATGACATCTTAAAATCATGCGTGGTATTGTATGAAGAAGGATGAAATCTATATTAATCACATTCTTGATGCCATTGAGCTTGTCGAAAAATTCACCTTGAACATCACGCGTGGACAATTTGTCAAAGATAAAATGATTCATAGCGCGGTTATTCGCCAGCTTGAAATTATCGGTGAAGCCGCAAAAAATATTTCTGATGAATTCAAGAAAGCCCATCCTGATATCCCTTGGAAAACCATCACTGGAATGAGAAATAAACTCATCCACGCATATTTCGGAGTTGATTTGTTTCTTGTTTGGGATACAGTTACTATCGATATCCCCGATTTAAAAAGTGAAATTCAGTCTTGGCTAAAATAGAATCTGAATTGAGTAATTGTAGGGAAAAGTTATGAAAGGATTTATACTCTCATTAATTCTTGTATTAGCTGCGATGGCTTCCGCCCAACAGACTATCGATGTTTCCGTCCAGAGGCGAAATTGAAATTCATAACTCAGTATATTAGCAAGTTTAATAATATTGAGGAAGAATGAGGTGGAACATCAACTTTCCAGCATTGTTCATAAGATAACAGAACATATCAATCCGGTGAAAATCATCTTATTCGGTTCACGAGCGAGAAGCGATTATCATCCGGACAGCGATTATGACCTGGTGATTATCTATGATGGTGAGAAATCCAGGCGGGAAGTGAAATTGGAGATTCGGCGGCTGTTCAGGCCCCCGGGATTTTCAATGGATTTGTTTGTTCTGTCCTCGAAGGAATTGGAAAGCCAGAAGCAGATAGCCAATTCCCTGGCGCGAGAAATCACGGAAAACGGGATTGTGGTCTATGAATGATGATGAAAAAACTAAACTTCACCGTCTTAATCGAGCGGGATGAAGATGGCGTCTATATCGCCAAAGTTCCCGCTTTGAAAGGGTGTCATACTCAAGCCCACACTTATGAAGAACTTCTGCCTCGAATTAAGGAAGCGATAGAACTCTGTCTGGAAGATATGGATTTTGAAAATCAATAATTTAGAACAAACAGGTAATAATATCGATTATTAGAGGTCATTATGCGATTTCGTGTGATTATCGAACCGGATGAAGATGTTTTCGTGGCTTATTGTCCCGAACTTCCCGGATGTGTAACTTATGGAAAATCCATCGAAGAAGTTAGGGAAAATATTAAGGAAGTTATCGAATTATATCTGAGACCTGAATAGACTGAACTGTTATAAAGTAAAAAATAACATCTTGTGAACTGAAGGGTTAAGAAATGAGCGAGAAATTGTTGAAGTTGAAAATTGAACGACTTCCTGAAGGATTTTTTCTTGCCACAAGCGATGTTTTACCAGGATTAATTGCTCAAGGTAGAACTTTGAATGAAACGCTTGAAATTGCTCGAGATGTGGCGCGAAAGCTGTTAGAATCTTATAGAGAACATGGCGATTCACTACCCCAAAGTCTTAGTAATATCTAAATTAGGAGTAATTGGTATCATTAAAAAGCTAAGTTTCACGGTTTTAATCGAGCGGGATGAAGATGGCGTCTATGTCGCCAGAGTTCCCGCTTTGAAAGGGTGTCATACTCAAGCCCACACTTATGAAGAACTTCTGCCCCGAATCAAAGAAGCGGTAGAACTCTGTCTGGAAGATATGGATGTAAGTGAAATTCCAGAACTTACATTCGAAGGGGTGCATAGACTCGAGGTTGATGTATGACCAAGTTGCCGGTCATTTCCTATCGAGAATTGGTTAAAGTCCTGAAATATTTAGGCTTTGAATTAATTCGACAGAAAGGAAGTCACCAGATTTTCAAGCACTCAGATGGCAGACAAACGGTAATTCCCTTTCATAAGGGTGAAGATATCAATAAAGGATTGTTGAAAGCGATTCTAAACGATATTGATATAAGTGTAAAAGAATTCGAGGAATTGAGAAGAAAATAAACATGAAAATACTAATACTAAACTGCGGTTCCTCTTCGGTTAAATATCAATTGATGGATATGGCCGAACAGAAATCACTGGCAAAAGGTTCGGTGGAACGAATTGGCATGCGCGGAGCCATTCTCAACCACCTCCGTTACGACGGCGATAAAGTGAAAATCGCCGGAGAAATCATCGACCATCAGATGGCGATTGAATTCATATTGGGAATATTGCTGTCGCCGAATCATGGTGTGATTGAAGACCGTTCGGAAATCGATGCGGTTGGCCATCGAGTGGTGCACGGCGGTGAGAAATTCACCGGGTCGGTGTTGATAGATAAGGAAGTGATGGAGGGACTGCAAGAATGCATCGACTTAGCGCCCCTGCATAACCCGCATAATATCAAGGGCATTCGCGCCTGTAAAAGGCTTTTACCCGAAGTGCCGCAGGTGGGGGTTTTCGATACCGCGTTCCACAGCGCCATGCCGGACTACGCCTATGTTTATGGGCTGCCATATATTCTCTATAAACGATATTCGATCAGGCGGTTCGGTTTTCACGGGACTTCGCATTTCTATGTTTCGAGGGAAGCGGCGAAGATTATAAATAGACCGCTTCCTGAACTGAAGATGATAACCTGCCACTTGGGGAATGGCTGCAGTATTACGGCGATTGAGGGAGGAAAGTCGATAGATACTTCGATGGGGTTCACACCGGTTGAAGGGTTATTGATGGGCACCAGATCCGGCGATCTAGATCCATCGGCGATTCTCTACATTATGAGTAGAGAAGAATTGTCGTTGGGAGAGGCGAATGCACTTTTAAATAAGCATTCAGGGATGCAGGGGATTTCCGGTATTTCTTCCGATATGCGGGAAATAATTGAAGAGACCAATAACAATAACAATAAGGCTGAACTCGCCCTCAATGTGTTTTGTTATCGTTTGAAGAAGTATATCGGGTCTTACGCCGCCGCTATGGGAGGTTTGGATTGCTTGGTGTTCACCGGGGGGATAGGTGAAAACGCAGCCGAAGTCAGGCGGCGCACATTGGAAGGACTGGAATTTCTGGGACTGAAACTCGATGAGAAGAAGAATAATGCCGTTTTAGGTGAACGAGGTGTGATTTCCAGTGATGATTCCAAAGCCTCTATCTTGGTCGTTCCCACCAATGAAGAGTTGGTGATTGCGATTGATACGGAAGTCATCGTTTCGGGTATTGAGGGATATAAAAAATTGAAGGCGATGGAAGGCGCTTAATTGGTTGTGGGCTGTGGACTATTTTCCACAAAGACACATAGAGCACAAATGTACATTAAGAGGTATTTACATAACAGGATGGATAAGCGAAGGAATCCTACCAATCTGTTCGAGCTTTAAGGGATGTCCACTTTGAGAAGAGGAAGAAACTATGAAATGCGTAATTTGCAAATATGGCGAAACACAGTCAGATAAGGTTACAATTACTTTGGAACGAGATAGTACTACCATCGTTTTCAAAGATGTTCCGGCTGAGGTATGTTCAAACTGCGGGGAATCATATTTAGAGGAAAATGTCTCGGAACAACTCCTACTAATCGCGGAACAAGCTATAAGTTCGGGTGTTCTAATAGATATACGGAAGTTCAAGGAAATGGCAATATAATCTTAGCAATATTAACAGCTATGATGAATTAACCAGGAATTATTCACAGTAATTAAATAATTAAGTAATATTGTGCATATATGATTTATTACTTCATTACTTAATTTAATGTGAATATAAGACTTAGAAATAGGAAAACTAAAAGGTTATATTCGTTTATTATAAGTAATTA
>JABMRZ010000225.1 GCA_013202315.1 Candidatus Tariuqbacter arcticus
CCTACTGGGTGCACCGCCGCAGGCGGTATAGACCGCGATTGAAAGGGTTGGGCAGAATTGCCGATTCGGTCGTGGTCGACAGCCTTCATATTTTTACTATTTAAAAGACTCACGAAATCGCTTCGCGAGTCTTTTTTTTGCCATGTACAACACTTGCACAACATTTTGGTCAAGAACTCTTTTCGCAATGTAATTCAAACTGAATTATTAATTATCTCCACGGTAATTTCACTTCAACTGAGTTCGGGATAAGATGCCCATAGTGCTTTTCGGTCACATTAACAGAGCTATGCCCCAGCCAACGGCTGACGGTGAAGATATTGACGCCTGCCATTAAGAGGTAGGAAACATAGGTGTGGCGAAGGGTGTGAAAACTTCTGGTTCCGTTTGATGTTTTCCATAAATTCAATTCTTTTAAGAGCCTTCGGAAGTTTTTCGAGGCATTGGTCGGGTGTTTCCATTTGAAAACCCGCTGTCTTTGTTTCAATCTCCATTGCTTTATTTTCTCGACAGCTTCATGTCGCAACGGGACATACCGACGCTGTCCTGATTTCGTTGTAGGTCCCCTGAATAACACCTGTGCGTTTTGCAAATCAATATCCTTACCGGTTAAAGCCATCAATTCGGATAAACGCCCTCCTGTTTCCAATGCCAAGACCACTAATCTCCACATATCTTCGCTTTTTTCTTTCAACATCTTTAAAATCAATTCCACTTCTTCAAGGGTAAAATAGTCCTCAGGGTCCGACTCGGGGACTTTATAGAGTTTAATTCCGGCATTAGTAAAGGGATTAGACTTTATTAATTCTCTTTTGAATCCCCAATTGAACATTGAGCGAATTGATCTTAGATAGATGTTTACGCTGGTTTTAGTCATCTTCATGCTTGCCATCCAAGATTCGACAGTTTCCGGTTTAATGCTATCAGCATAAACATCACCGGTGAATTCCCGAAACCTTTTGAAGGCGTCTTGTTTACCCTTAATTGTCTTTGGACGATTAGAAATCGCACTATACTGAAGATATAGATCTTCCAATTCGGATAATCTAAGTCTGGATGGACTATGATTTTTTTCAGCATCTTCCTTGCTGAATTCATTGGGATCAACTCCTTGAATCACCATTGCCCGAACGCGTTCGGTGATTTCTTTTGCGCGACGGGGTGACACATTACCGATGGTGAATTGCCGATGAGTTTCCCGTTGTCCTGGAAGATAGTAGCGCACGAAATAGATGGATTGTTTTTTAGAATTTTTTCTGTGACATAGTTTGACAAACGCCATTTTTACCTCAGAAATTTTTATCAGTTTTCGAACCTAACTTGCAGTTAACATGTTGCAAATGCAAGTGTTTCAGTCAGTTATCTTAAATTAATTGATAGCGCCTTCAAGCCGCCGTGTGATCCCCCCTATTATACCATGTGCAAAAAAGGCGATTTTCGGACATAGATATTGGAAAAAAGTCAAATTTTTTTCCTGAACTGTTTACCGGTCGATTTTCCAATCTTGTCGCGACGCGTAATCTGAAGATTAGCCCGGGTAGAATTATTGCTCCTAAGCAAATAAATAACAGGTGGATGGTATTAGGAAAGAGCGACTAAAACGAGAGCGATAGTGCTTATTTGTTCACTGCATTAAAAGGATTTGCATTTCACCGGACAGATTTCTATATTACTACACAATTGTTCACAATTAAAAGAAAGGAGCTAATTATGAACATCAAAGATCTGGTGAAATATGATTTCAAGCAATCGATGATCGACCGCTGGATTGAACAGGGGGTTGAAATCCTGCAACCGATCCAGGCAAAGGCAATTCAGCGCCATCGTCTTTTCGAGGGAAACAACCTGATGATTTCCGCTCCGACTTCTTCGGGAAAGACTTTCATCGGTGAGCTGACCGCTGTGCACAACGCCCTTCACGGCAAGAAATCCATCTACCTGGTTCCCGCCAAGGCGCTGGCGGAGGAGAAATTCCTCTCATTCAAGGGATTCTATGGTGATTTTGGATTGGAAATAGTCATTTCCACCAGGGATCGTAAGGAATACGATGAGGCGATTTTCAACGGCGACTTCGACATCGCCATAATCGTCTTTGAGAAGTTCTTCCAGTTGTTGAACAGCGCCGAGGCGGTGATTTCCAAAATCAGTCTGGTGGTTGTCGATGAGTTGCAGCTGATTGCGGATGTGAATCGCGGCATGAACTTGGAACTGCTATTGACCAAGCTGAAGCTGGTGAGAGGCGATATCCAGATCATAGGCTTATCGGCGGTTATCGGTAACAGCCGGATATTGCCGGAATGGCTGTCGGCAGATTTATTACTGGAACACCGCCGTCCGGTGGAACTGCGAATGGGTTATGTATCGGAAGGGATATACCATTACCAGACCTTCAACGGCGGTGAACAGGGGACTGAAGAGTTCATTCCCGGTTTGAATGCGGGGGATAAACGCGAAATAAAGGTCGCAGTCGCCGGATATTTGGCGGAAAACGATGAACAATCTCTGGTCTTTTTTTTATATCTCTTGACATTGACAAGAAAAAATCGTATTATTATAAAGCGGTTATGACATCCGAACCATACAGGAACTACTGGGACACAACGATGACCGAACCATCAAGATTTACACTCATATATTGAACCGGAGCGGCAAGGGGGTGAAAAGCCCGGTGGACAACCTGTGACGAAGAAAGCGATGCGTGTTATCCGGAAGCAAAACCCGAAAGCGGGTTTATCTGGAAACCATATAAACAAAAGTTAGGTTTAAATGAGGTTATATATGAAAACTGGATTTGAGTTAAGAGAAACTTCTAAAAAAGGAGAAGGTGTTTTCGCTACCAAATCATTTAAGGTTGGTGACATAGTAATGGTTGGGGTTATTAAAGAGGTAGTGAATGGGAATCACTCTCATGCTTCACAGATAGGCGAATATGAGTATGTACTTCACACTGGATTAATAAGTAAGGTTAATCATTCCTGTGACCCTAATTGTGGTATTAGAGTAAATGAAACTGGTGCCCATGACTTTGTAGCCATAAGAAACATCAGTATTATTGAAGAAATAACCTTCGATTATGCTATGAGAAATTATAATGTTGATTATTTCCCGAAGCATTGCATGTGTGGCTCTAAGAGATGTCGCGGTAAGATTACAGGATGGAAAGATTTACCAGACGAAAAGAAGAAAGAGTACGAAGGCTTTGTGGCTCCTTACCTGCTTGCATTGGACGCTAAGCATTCTTGCGATAAAGTGTAGGCTTATACAAAACGATGAATCAATAAAACCTAACAAGGCGCTCCACCTGACCGCTATTCCACGGGCGCTCCATAGCGGCAGGTGAGCTTGGTCGTTGAGCAGCAAACGCGAGGGTCGAGAATATCAGTCAAGAGTATCTTCTTTGATCTTATACACAGATTCGGTAAGCCCATTGGGTCATTGGTGGACCTTAGCTAGACCTCGCGGCAGCCGGAAGATGTTGCTGAAAATTTTATAGACAGATTGGTCATCAATTAAAATCGACCGGGATTCCATCAAACAGCACTGGTCTACGATAATACAGGAACTGGTCAGATAAAAGCAAAAGCCTTAATAAGGAGTTTGAACGCCGTCCATCGTGACGGCGTTTTTTCTCCATGGCCCTGCCTTCGATGTTACTCACCAATCCGCTCCTCCCACTATTTTTCGATTTTCACCAATCCTCCAACATTTTATGATTGATGACTCCCGGAGTCTCTTTTTAGTTTATCGTTACCCGGATTAATTTATCCGGATTTCGCGGATACATTTTGCTCTCCCCGCATATTTTTCCTCCCGGATAATCGTCTTTCCTGTCTGAGCAAATCCTAATATACTGATAATAAGCGGATTACAAGCGGATTCAATTTTGTGAACTATTTCACACTACCCGTTGCTCACCCGTTGTTTACAAACCCTTCAAAATTTATTATATTAATAACAACTGTAATATTGTTCAGTATTTTATCGATGTAAACCCTTGAGCAAAATTCCACAAATAGAAACCGTAACCCGGTGTCCGCGCTGCAGGAAGATGATCTTCAACGGTGAAGTCCTAAAGGCGCGGATCACCAGTTTCAAGAAAGGAGTCGCTCATGCTAAATGCAGCGTACGTAAAACCTGGGTGAAGATTCCCCAGATTAAAATAGCCGATTAATCATCGTAAATAACAGCGCGAATGATAACCAAACCGCTGTTTTATTAAAAAATATCCACCTTAACGATGCAGAAAAGACAATAAGTCATCCCCTGTAAAAACAGGCGTGTAAACCATCATTCGATGGTCTCTATCGCGATATTCATACTGAATATAAAGACCTGATAGCTCGCGCACTTACTTTTTAGTCATTTTCAGGTAAAAGATGAGAAGCCAGCATCGGATGGAGCGGTCTGTCCCGTTTCCCCGATCTGGCTTCTCTCTTTTTAGCCTGACTATACCGCCCCTCCGGTGCGCATGCTTCACCAGCCGGAGGATCGTATGGATATCAAAAAACAGTTTAATTTTGTTTCAAATGACCATCAGGTGAACGAGTTTTTCCTGGCGCTGAAACGCCAAGCAGAGGTTTTTGATTGCTTTACCGACTTACTCGATTTCACTGGATTCATGTATAGAAGCGCGGGTAAAAACTTCGAGCTGAAAGATGCCTGCTTATTGGCGCTCATCGGAGGAATTCAAACCGCCGACAATAAGGCGCCGGGACTGAATCTCCTTACTTATCTGCTCGCTCCCGGATTACAGAGTATTCTCATGAAATCAGTATCAGGTGGGGGGGACTTGACGGAGGAATGGTCGGCGCTTTGGTCGGAGTTTTTCCAAAGCATTCAGCGCTACCCATTGACAAATCGCCCCCACAAGGTCGCCGCCAACCTTTTATTCGACACCCATCACCGAAATAAGAATTTCACAAAAACCCAACAGGACTGGATGCGCAGAATTGAACCGGTTGAGGGACGCGAACTGAAGACTGATGAAGAAGAGCCCTCCCTCGATTTCCAGCTTGCTTCAGCTTTACTCGAAGGGGAGGATGATGCCGGGCTGAATATAATCGATTTAGACCTGGTCATCAGTTCCAGGGTCTACGGTGAATCTATGAAATCCCTCGCCGAACGGCTGGGATTGGACTATCATAATGCGCTGAAAAGAAGGAACCGGGCGGAAAAACACCTCAGAAGCTACTGGCGAAGGACAATTGAGGAAGATTAAAGAAAACTCCGATTCTCCCTAATCTGCTGAGACAACTTCTTGTTAGTGCGCATTTGTGCATCAATTTAGAAAAATTCACTAAAACAAATATTAAACATAAGTTCTTGTAAAATAAGCTGATACTAAGGCAATGAAAAAAAAGTTAAAAAAAATTAAAAATTAATGTCCAAAAATGACAAAAAACTGACATGGTATAATAGGGGGGTAAAAAACGCAGGTCAATGAATTAGCCGAAATTTTAAGGAGAAGAAAATGTCCGAACAGGAATCTACCATGGAATCCCAGCTTTTAGCCGAGATGTCCGAAGTGCATCTCCAGCGGCTGTTCAAGAAAATCACCCTGGTGCTGGGGCGGGTGTTCTACCTCTACCCCGTTCCCGATGAGGCGGTCTGGGATGCTGTCCGCTGTCTGGACAATATCTTTCGGGATGAGCTGGGGATTCCACCCAAAGAAATCGATGATGCCAGGCCTCACAAGCATTCCCGAGGGCGCAAACATCCCGCGGTGACCGAGCTTTTGAAAAGACTCGATGAATATATTTAGTAGGTAATGAAATGGAGAAGTTACTCAAACCGGTGGAAGTCGCTGAGATGTTGAAAGTCCATATCTCCACTATTCGCAAACTTTACCAGGATGGAGAGCTCGAATATCGCAGGTTGGGACACAGGACAATTCGGATTTATCAGACAAGCGTAGAGGCTTATTTAAATAGAGAAAGGCCCATAGAATCAAGAGATGTCCCGAATAATGAACCATTCACAATTGATTTCACAGAATTGCCTCCAGCAGGCGTTTGAATAACCAATATGGTACTGTATGCGAATAAACAAACTGAGGTTAGCAGCAGTAAAGTGTGACAAGGCAAGCAAGGTCAAGCGTGGATTGGCAAGGCAGGCAAGGCTGGGCGTCGCGGGGTGAAATGTGGATGGTCAAGGCAGGCAAGGCAGGCAAGGCATGGTCGGCAAGGATTGGCTTGGAAGGGCGAGATATGGCAAGGCAGGCAAGGCGTGGCGTGACAAGGAAGGACTTGAACTTGCTAAGGCGTGGCAAGGCAAGCAAGGCATGGTCGGCAAGGATTGGCTTGGAAGGGCGAGATATGGCAAGGCAGGCAAGGCGTGGCACGACAAGGAAGGGCTTGAACTCGTCAAGGTGTGGCAAGGCAGGCAAGGCAAACAACGAAATAAAACCAAACAAATCACAACTAAAAGGAACAGTAAAATGGCGAAATCAAAGAAGCCGGTTTCCCTGCTTGATATCAGGGAATTTACGATTACTATTGTCGGCGACAGCAGTCTCATCTGTCATAATTGGGATGAGAAACCATCATGTGATGGTCTCTTTCGCGACCAACATACAACTTAGTATGAAAAGCCCCGACTCGCGGACTCGCGTTACCGTTATTTTCAAGAGAAAGTAAAGAAACAAATCAAGGACAAGCATCTAAAGAAACCGGTAACTAAGAAAGAGAAGCGTGATCCGGAAGCGGAATTCCGGGCGTCACTTTATCCCATGCCGTATGGTCACCACTATGGATTCCCCGCAATAGCTTTCAAATCCGCGGCTGTCGACGCTTGTTCGCATATCGACGGTGTTACAAAGGTATTAGCCCGAGGCGCTTTTCACATTAATGGAAAACTGTTGAAGATCGAAGCGGATGAGCCGACCATGCGGGAGGACATGGTACGAATCGCTATGGGAACCGCCGATTTGCGCTTCCTAGGTGAATTTAAAAAATGGAAGGTACTAATTCCCATTCGATATAATGCCTCAGTTTTATCGCCCGACCAAATTGTGAATCTGTTCAACACGGCGGGCTTCGCGGTGGGCGTGGGCGAAATGAGACCCGCAAGGAATGGAAGTTACGGTATGTTCCATGTAGAGGAAGTAGAAATACCAGTGGAAGAATCGAAATAGAAAAATCATAATCAATTATCAAGGAGTACAAAAAATGTCAAAAGACAAATCGTCAGGGGTTTTCAACGACCTCGACAAGGAAATGGAGAAATCCACCGATGAGCGATTTCTCCGGCTGGAGGAAGACGGCGACAAAGCAATTGTCTTTTTCGCGGGCGTACCGTTTACCCGCTATGTCTACTGGGACGGACAACAAACCCAAGATTGGTACGAAGGATGCGGGCAGAGGAAGACACTTCGGGGCGGTTGAATATGATGATTAAGTTGGGGAAAGTCTATGGCTTATCATTGTTAATGTGATATTTTTAAAGCATCTTTTATTATGTCCATTTCTTCATTAGATAATTTATTTGATGCTGATGGGTTTAATAATAATTCATTTAACATATTCCCATTTTTATCTTCCCATTCAGAGAGAAGCACGATTACTGAAGGTTGATCATATTCCCAAAATTGAATTACTCGATACAATGCATCCTTAAGATGACGAAAATCATGATGAAGACTATCATCTTTAACTGTAATTATTCCCGGATAATCCTCTGGGAGTTGTTCATATTTTGCTTTTTTGCCACAGAAAAGTCTGCAGGCAAATTTTTTTACTTCGTTTTCTGTGTAAATATTAAAATCATCGCCCATTCCTAAATATGTTGTTTTATTACAATAATCAGAATAACTAACTACAATTCCAAATATAATGTCGTTTCTTTCGTTATCCCAGTTTGATACTTCTGTGAACTTAAAATTTTCATAAATTAAGTAGCGTTTTTCTATATTAGCTTTTTCTTTTTGACCTATATTTAGGTTCATGATATTCTTTATTACGCTACTTATTTTATCTATTTTATCTGTATCTCTCAATCTGCGCTTAAAGCATAAATCAAAACATAAATTAGATTCTATTTCCTTGACTTTTTCGACTATATTGTTTTTAATTTTATTATGTATCTCATCTATTTCGTTTATCCTAAACCTTGTTACTTCAACACAGAACAATGTAGAATCATTTTTATAAATTCTCAAATCTGGATTTCGACCTTTCTTTCTTATTTCTGGCTCAAGTTCAACCTTAAGGTCAACATCTAAAAAGAGCTTCGCTACATTTAGGTTTTCAAGTAAATCTTTCTGCTTGGAATAAACCTTTTTACATTCTCTATATTTTTTCTTCCACCTTAGAAATCCAACACAACTTTTTGTTGCCTCAACCTCTTCTTTATACCAAAAAGGTATATTTATTTTTTCAACTTCAATATAGCAAGACTTATCCATTTATTATCTCCTATCTTATAGAGGTTAGTTGTTGAATTGATTGCATATGAAATAGTACACTGCATTTATTGACGGTATCGTCTTTCCTATTTATTATAATCAAATTGGATATGACCCTTATTGTAAGATAAATCACTTTTTTCGCATTTTACAACTGGAAAAAGGGTTGTATTTAAATTACAGGATTTATTCAACTAAGACATCATCTATTTCGAAAATAAAAATATATTCATTAACAACATCTTCAATTTTTAGTGGCAATAGAATTTGGAAAGTCTTTCCAATATAATCTTTGGTTCTCTCACTAAAATCTTCTTTAGTTTCCACGGACCAAGCACCAGGCTTTGGTATTGTTGGGAAAAGTGGTTCAGTTTTCCAAGAACTATACTTTCCTAATTTATAAAAATAAACATAATCAGTAGGTATAATTATATCATTCAAATTTCCCTTTCGCACTATAATACTCGGGGGTTGGGGGTTATTTCTTTCATCATATTTTATTCCAGAATGCATAACTCTATGACTCGTACCATTTTCGTCAACATAAGCTGCTTCATCCCAGATTATTTTGATAGAATGCTCAGTTTTGTTAGTAGCTATAAATGCAATTTCGGTTACAAGTGGAATCCAAATAAATTTAACCATTTCATCTTCAAAATAATACTTATAAATCCCTTCTTCCTGGACTTTAGTAATGGTCTTTTCACCATATCTTTCTTTTGCTTGAGCGGGTCTCTCTACCTCCTTAAGACCTATATTATATTTTGCACGATAGGTTGCTACTACACAACCAGTTATAAATGAAAACAATACAACGTAAGTGATTATTAATTTGATTTTCATTTTATACTCCTTGTTTTTTATTTTATTCAGAAATATTAAATATATGCCTCAATAAAAATATACTAAAAATAGAATGAGGAGTCAAGTTTTTTCAGAGAAAATTTCAATTCTTGATAAGGACGGGTCGTTGCTTGATTCGAGGAACCTCAAGATTATCGATCGGATGGCAGGCGAGCATGACTTTCAAATCTGGCTGGAGAGCGTTGACGAAACCGGTGAAATCGGAATCGTCATCGAAGCGGGAGAAGTCAAAATCAACAATTATGAATCGGCTGGCGTTCAAACCCTAACTGAAACTGTAAGCGAAAGCGTATTAGAATAATAGTGGAATTCAGGAATAAAATATACCACGGGCACAGCCTCGATTGGCTTCGGCAGATGCCGGATCAATCGGTTCACATGTTCATTACCAGCCCGCCGTATTTCGGGATGAGAGACTATAAAGTGCCTCCCTGCGTGTGGGGTGGCGATCTGGATTGCGATCATGTCTGGGGCCCGGAAATACCGGCGATGTATGTGAGTAACTGGGATTCGCTGATTTGGAATGATGGCCGACCGGCAGACGCATCGATGGGTTGGAAAAATAAAGTCAAAAATTCAAAACAGGCGACCTGCGGAGCTTTCTGTCAGAAATGTAATGCGTGGAAAGGGAGTTTAGGGCAGGAACCGGAGATCATTTTATATGTTAAGCATTCACTCATGCTTTATACCGAACTTCATCGTGTCTTACGAAATGACGGTACTTTCTGGCTGAACATAGGCGATTCATATGCAGGCGCCCGGAGCGCCGGTAATATGGTTTTTGGAAATCCGGCGATGGCGCGCCCCTGCCGGGAGAAGACGAAGATACCGGCAAAGCGCATCCCTGCCGGGCTTCAATCCGGCGATATGTGCTTTATCCCACATCGAACGGCGCTGGCGCTGCAGGGCTTCACGGTAATTTCCGGCGATGAACTATGGCAGTTGGCTGATTGGTTAAAACATGCATCGCAGATGAAAAATTGGGCGGCAGTAGAATGGGTGGAAAGCCTGTTGCGCGGGTGGGCTTTCACTTCGCAAGCAGTTTCTACGGCGGGCTGGCGTGTGCGCGCTACCATTGTGTGGAATAAATCTAATCCCCTCCCGGAAAGCGCTGCCTCCCGTCCCACCCGTGATTTTGAATTCGTATTCCTGCTGGCTAAATCGAATAAACCCCAATTCTGGACACACTCGGAAGATATAAAAGGCACTCGGCAAAAGCCAAAGCCCGACTATCACTGGATTCACCGGGAAACCGGCGAAATTGTCTGTGAACAACCAGCGGGCGATCCCCAGCAAATAAAGAAGGAATGGAAACGATTCAACTGCTGGAATGGACATGAATACTATTTTGACATGTATGCCATAAAAGAACCTCAAAAAGAGGTGTCTTTGAAGCGGGCTTTTTCGAATAATCATCTTGAGATACGCAAAGACCAGGGTCAAAATACTTATGCCTTATCATCGCAAGCCCAGGCTGAGACGCTGGCTAAACTCCGGCATGCGATTAAAACCGGCGGCGACACCCGGCGGAATAAACGGTCGACCTGGATCGTGCCAACACACAGCTATAAAGAAGCTCATTTCGCCACCTTTCCGGTGGAATTGATTACCCCGATGATTTTGGCTGGAACACCCTTCAATGTCTGTTCAAAATGCGGCGCGCCCTGGGCCCGAGTCACCAAGAAAGAATATGAATATCTGGGCCCAGAAGAACATGAGCATGACAACACTTTCCCACCACAGGTTCATTTAGGCTGGTACCCGACCTGTGATTGCGATGCTAAGCCAAGTCGTGCGATCGTGGGTGATCCGTTTATGGGCGCCGGAACTGTCGCAGTCACCGCGACTATGCTGGGGCGGGATTATACCGGCGGGGAAATCGGAGAAAACTACATCGCAATGACCAACCGGCGGTTGACTGGTATTACCCTTCCATTACCAATTGAAAAACAATGAAATTCAAGCACGACGGGCAAGTTTATTAGCTAATATAGAAATCAAACCACCCAGCATGATGTAGCCAATTATTACTTCAATAGCAACGATCACTTGTAGCCACCACAAATTAATTTTAGGAGTAATATCACCGAATCCAAGCGTAGTAAAAGTAACGATGCTGTAATAGAATGGGGCAAAGTAATTCCAGCCATTATAATCATTCTTTAAATCAAAAGCCCCTTTCTCTAATCCGAAAAACTGTTGAGCGCACAAGTAAGTCGCACCAAATATAAACGCTATTAGGATAGAAATTCTTATCCAAAGCCACAAAGAACGTCCATAATCTGATGTATATTTCCAGAGGAAAAGTAGAGCTGCCAACCATTTATTATTTTGGGCATCTTTTTTCATCTCGTACAAATATTGTTCATCTCTAATATAGCGTTCGAAAGAACGGCTATTAGGAAATTCTGTATTGACAATTGACACATTGTCTATAATTGGTAACTCTGTATATTTCATTCGAATACCTTTTCGTGGGCCATGCCAAGTAACATTGCTTAGCTTGGCACTATCCAATTCAGCATTAGTCAAATTGGCTAACCGAAAATCAGAATTTGATAGGTTTGCATTTCTGAAATGAACGTTTTGGAGGGAAGCATCATGGAATACAGAATTTATTAAAATGGCATTACTGAAATCTGAACCATTAAATACTGCTTTATTGAAGTTCGATAAGGTAAGTTCAGATCCTTTGAAACTCGTCTTAAAAACGAGTCTAAGATCCTTAAATGATACTTCTCGCATAATAGAGTTATCAAAGTCTGAATCCTGCATTTCCGCATAATCAAAAACTGCCTTATCAAAGAAAGATAGTCCCAATCTCATAAAATAAAAATGTCCATATCTAAGATCTGCAAAAGGAAGAAAACGTTCTCTAAAATTGTGATTTCTTGGATCAATTACGAAAAAGCCTTGAAGGTTTAAGTGGTAAGGAAATTCAATATCATTAATAAAAGTACTTTCGTTTTTAAAGCGTCCTATAGGTGCCAAGTGTTTTTCTGCTGATTCTATCAGTTTAACAGTGCCTTCTTGTCTCCATCTATTGAATTTATGCGGACGTTCTGAATCATTTATAAGTGAATACATATGAGATTCTTGTAAAAAGGAAATAAGTCGAGTTTGATTGTCAGAATCTTTCCAAAAATCTTGTAATTCTTTGATATCTTCTTCAAGTAATTTCGACATAATTATCTCCAAATTGATATGCGTTTTCCATAAATATAGGAAATCCCAAATTAAAAGTCAACAAAAGTTAATTGTTTGATGTTTCTTAAATCCAATTAAAGTCGGCGAATCAATCCAAAATATCTACAAATCAATTAAACGGAGTTAATCATGCAATGTATCAACACCAAATGTCATTCCCACCGCTCTGATAACACCTGTTCCATCCCGCAGTATTTCGCAGACCGACCTTGCTCTGAGCGGATATTGCCCCCGAAACCGGAACCGCAAGAAGAATCCGAAGAATGATCCTCGCCCTGGATATTTCGCTGTCTGGACTCGGCATCGCCATCATCGATGAACTTGGAAAATTAGTTCACGGTGAATGCATCGTCACCAAGCCTACAAATAAGAAATTCAATACCCGCGTTATGGACAGCGACCATCTGCGGATCAAAGAAATTAGCTTGCGCCTGAAAGCTCTGCATGAGCAATACAGCTTCAAAGGGATAGTCGCCGAGGTGCCGCCCGGCGGGTCTCAGGGTGCGCGCTCTGCCACGGCGATGGGCTTGGCGAAAGGAGCGGTCTGGAATTTCGCCGCGGTAATGAACCTTCCCTTCGAAAATTACCTTCCCCACGAAGCCAAAAAGGCTACGACTGGGAAAATGAATGCTTCCAAAGAAGAAGTCATCCAAGCGGTAAAAAAGCGGTGGAAGGATTTCGAATTTCCCAAAGCGAAGAAACACTTAGAAGCTGTCTGCGATGCCTGTTCTGCTTACATGGCAGCGGAAAATAATAATTTGGTTTTAACTCTTTCTATCTAAAAGGAAATCAAATAAATGAATGAAGTTTTTATGTATAAACTGGGTCGTGGAAAATGTCCGATATGTGGTTGGAAGTGGAATGGTGATTTAAGATTAGTATATGTAGAGCGTAATGGTGAACTTTATCCTGACTCGATAATGATTCTATGTATGAGATGCTGGATAATGTTCATTGTGGAAATGACCCGGATGGGTTTAGAAACAGAAATTCATGTCGTGGATATACAGCAAGACCCAAGGTCAAAGCAAATTAAACGATTGAGTCACTCTATCAACGAAATGTATCAGAAAGGAATTACAGATGATACCTCAAAGGCTATTTCTCAACGAACAACCGACCGGAAAAGTATCGGAATTCTTCTCATATGAAGAATTCACCCGCTCAAACTATGGTAAACCTGTATTCAACAAGCTCAGCAAGCATCTGCTGGAATGCCTCTGCCGGAATATTCTCGATCCCATTCGGCGGGAATTCGAACATCCCATTCTGGTGACCTCGGGTTTGCGCGATATCAATATAATGAAAGGATTGAGAAAAGCCGGTTATCATCCTTCCTCCACTACCGACCACAGCTTCGGCGACCCGGATTTCAACCCCTTCGGAGTCGGTGCGGCGGACATCCGTCCTTACGGGCAGGGCGACTGTGAAGACATATTCAATATCACAGTTGACTTTATCAACAATTCTAAAAGCATCCCGGTCGGACAGGTTCTGTGGGAACGGCAAGGGTCGCGGGAGTGGGTACATATCAGCAATCCTAAAACCGTCTTATTTGAATCAACATCTATTGCTCCAATGGTCGCATCCAGGCTAATTATCGGATATGGATTGGACGGGCGATATTACCATGATAAACCCTGGAATTAATCAAACTGAAAGGAAACAAAATGCATTTAGTCGTATCATCGAAAGATTTCGCTAATGCCTTAACCCCACATCTTCAAATAATTCCCAAGCGTTCAAGTATGCCCATCCTGTATAGCTTACTATGGGAAATGGAAGATGAAGGCAAGCTGAAAATTACTTCCACCGACCTCGAAGTATCACTCACCACGGTTGCCGGAGTTGGCATGGGGAGTTTATTTCAAACCGGCGAAAAGCACCATATTCTCGTCCCCGCAATCAAAATGTTTGAAATCATGAGGGCGATTTCGCATGATGAAGTTCATATTGAAAGTCGACCGGATAACACCCGAATATCGATTAAAGCCGGGAATGGAAGTTACCAAATCGCCACCGCTAAACCGGAAGATTTCCCCGCACTTGATTTCGCCAAAGAGACGCAAATCCTAATGATACCGCTTGCTCAGCTCACACAGGCTGTCAAACAAACGCTTTTCGCTGTTGGCAGGGACGAATATCGACCGACTCTTTGCGGCGTACATCTGGAATCAACTTTTACAGAATCCCAAGTATTGTTATCACTCACTGGAACCGATGGTCACCGGCTGGCGCAGGTGAAAAACATCGAAGTGCAAAATCCGAATAAAAGCGACAAGCTGGTAAATGTCATCATCCCGGAAAAGGCGATGAAGTTCCTGAGCCGGTTCTGGTCTACCGATGATTCTGATGCTGTAGTAAAGCTTCATTACGGTGAGAAACACATCAAGTTCATTCAGGGCGATGCAGCGTTAACTACCCGCTTGATCCAGGGCAAATACCCCACGGTGAAAGATGTCATTCCCAAATCCCCATCGAATATCTTGACAATAGAGCGGGAAGCATTACTCAAATCGGTCAAACGGGTGTCTTTGCTTTCAAACATTGCTACTCGACAGGTCAAGGTGGCGCTGGAAAGCAATCATATCCTTATTTCCACCTGTGATGCGGAACAGGGGTCTGAAGCTGAAGAGCAACTATCAATGGAATATTTCGGTGACCCGATGGCAATCGGCTTCAACGCTCAGTACTTAATGGAAAACCTGCGGGTATTGGAATCGGATGAAGTAACTATGAAATTCACCTCGCCGGATAATGCTACTATCCTGCGACCAACAGATGACGAGAATATTCTTATGTTGTTAATGCCGGTGCGTTTAACAGAGTAACTATCTTAATATGGGAGAAACTGAACATGACCTATCCCAACCAGAACATCGTATGCCGACTCTGTGGATACTTCTATTTTTACACAAAGCCCAACCAACCCGATAAAGTCTACTGCCTACGGTGCTATACTGAAAAACCGGTGGCACATGAATTCTATCTGGCAGTCAAGAAAGATACCGACAGCTTTCTCAAAATGGGTAGAAACAGAAAGGGAATCAAGTGAACACGAATGAAAAAATCCTCGAAGGAGCTGCCCGATTAAATCACCTTATCAAGATGTTAGATGATAAACCGGATTACCAGCAGAAGCTACAAGAGCACTTGCAGGAACTTTTAAATGTAATGCCTGGCAGGGATGGAATCGCGGATGCTCTATACCCCATTTATGAACTGTCTCACATGATAATAGAACATCCCTGGGTCTCCGGATTGCAAGAGTCAGAATTTCTGAAAATCCTCACCTTCATTGTGAGAAGTCGTCTGGAACGCTTCCGCGAACAGCAGGCAACTTTCATTGTAGAAAATCTGCCTGAACCCAATTTTGAACTCGATGACAACCCCGATTTTAAATGGTACTAAAATGAATCTAAAAATATCCCTAACGCAGGATCAGAAAGATGATCTTGACTGGGCTAAGAATGTGCTTAATACTATTGATGAGAAAGGTATAAATTTATCATCCTGGGAGATTGATTTCATCGTCAGTCTTGATGAACAAATAAAAGACCGAATGCCGTTGACCGAAGCGCAGCTTGACAAATTGGCTGAGATATTTCACCAGCGGTGCTACAAATGAGTGAAACTATTCAAGGCACATTAATCGGTATCTTCCGCCAGTTCGACAGCGGTTATCTTATTGCCTATATCAACCCCGGCGGTCATAAAATTGTCGGCACACTCCCCAATCCGACCATAGGCGACAGACTGGAATTTCACGGTCATTGGGAAGAACATTCTCAATACGGCCGGCAGTTCCGCTTCGACCTGGCGGTAACAGTGACTCCCAGGACTGAAAAGGAGATGCTGGAATTTTTGAGCCAGTTGAAGCAAATCTGAAAATAATGTAAATAATTCTGAATCACTAACCAGCTTTAATTGTTATTCTTATACCTTCTCAATATTTATGAATGATGCTGTCCAAAGCAAACGCCGCGTCTTTACCTAAGATTTTATTAATCGTTTTATCCTTAATCCCCAAAGCGTCACAGCATTTCTTCCATATTAGTAGTGTACTATATGTATTTACATAAATAAAATTGAATCCAAATAATAATATTGGATTTATAGCAAGTATTGAGGATAAGTATAATATTGATACACGAGGATTATATTGAACAGATAGAAAAAGTCTTGCTAATCTAGCTCTTACACTGTTTTCTAAATATCTTAATATAACAAACGAAGACATAGAATAAAAAATCAATTTTGGCAGAGCAAATCCTTTTCTAATTTTCATCAATAGACTTCTTGCAAAATCTTCCTCGTCCTCAAACTTAAGCTCAGCGGTTAATAACTCCACAAAATACTCCAAAGACTCATTATATTTAATCAGGCTGCTTAAATTGATCTGAGTACTTTTAATTATTGCATTAATCCCCTTACTTTCATCCGGATTAAGATCAGCTTTAATCATTTGCAAATATACAACCTCCGCTGACAGATATTCCATGAACGACTTGTGAGCGAATTTAAAGCAGCCCTGCTTAGACAAATCTGTAACTAATAAACCTCCTCGATGAACATCTGTCCTTATTACATCGATTCTGTCCTCCTCTTCTCCTATCCTATCCTTAAGTGAACGAGTGTCTTCCAGGCTCATTGCGCTTGATTTGAATTTGATATCTCCGCCGGTTTCATAAAGCTTTGCAACAACATCATTGAGCTGCTCTGTAGAAATCTGATTAGGCAGATTATTAGCCGCCATATAAGCGGCGATACCGCTCATATAAAAAGCTCTCTCACCGGCATTAAGGCTCATAAACCTGCGTTCTTCGTCGATTTTTGCTGTCTGCCGGTCATAACTGTATTTTATATAAAGTTTCATCACATAAGCGGAATTAATCAGATTCTTCTTATCTAACAATCCTTCGCGCTCCCAAATCAAGCTTATCTGGAATAATGTTGACGCACGGGAGGCTATTTCTCTGAATTTTGCATTATCTTTAGCAAATTCAATAATTTCATCGCTTATTCTCCGATCAATTGCTCTTAACGCTTGCTCGATCTGTTCTATATTAAATGGCTGGAGATGAACCTCTTGGCAGTATGGCTGGTTCGAAGTGGATTCGGCAATACCCAAAGCCCTTTTCATTTCATTATCATCGAGGAAAAAGTTAGGTCTTCCCGAAATTAGTATCTTCGCCTTGGCATAGCAGAACCGCCATAAAGTTCTGCAATGTTCGATTCTTTTTTCCATCGTCCCGGAATTGGACATTTCATCGAATCCTTCAAATATAATTAACAGGCGGCCAGCGGTTAAAAGTTTCTTTAATGCATTTACATTGTAATTGTATCGCCAAGCCCAGCTTGATAGTAGTTCCTCAACTGTTAAATCCATGGGGCTTTTACCGCGCAATTCGATTATTATCGGTATCCTCAATGGAAGTTTACTGTTTATTAGATGATAGGCAAACATTAATGCGCAAGTGGATTTACCCTGACCAAACTCACCCAATAGTCCTATTTGTTTCTGTGAAGGATCCTCCAGCCATGATTTAAGGAATGATTCGATATTTGGCTGCAGATCGTCATCTTTTCCAGTTTTAAAACTGGATTCCATGTATGTTTGTTTTATGGTAGTATCAGAATCAGGCAGATGCTCTTTTTCTACAAGTCTCTTTATATCATAAAAATAGTCGCTGAAATCGATAAGATTGTCCAACAAGCTGTCTTCGCTTTCGAAATATATGTTCAGATTGTCATCGCATAACTCCATTGACCCTTTATTCCGCATAACGACAATGAACTCTGTTTCATTAACTTCTTTTTCCACTTTTTTAATTAACTCAAGTTTCGCACATAGATTTCAATCTTGTGCTTTTTGACTGATTTGAACTTTTTATCTTATAAATCTTAAATAATCAATATGATGCTTAAAATTCCATTTTCGTTCATTATGCGGCTTTATCGACCTGCTGCG
>JABMRZ010000226.1 GCA_013202315.1 Candidatus Tariuqbacter arcticus
ATCAAACCCTATAATATTTAAATTGTTACGAAAGAGCTTGATGAATCAAGCCCCTACAAACCCAGCAAATATCTATTTCGGCAACAGTCCCTATGAAAAATCACTATAAATGAAATATGGACATATCTCTGATAAAGGGCAATCTTCACATTTAGGATTGGATGGACGGCATATCCGCCGCCCAAGTATTAGCAGATTCAGATGGAAGGCTTTGCATCTTCCGGGGGGAATAAGCGGCTGCATCAGCTGGTGAGTCTTTTCTGCAGCGGCTTTGAGTGGCGCTAATCCCAATCGCCGGCAAATCCGATGAATATGAACATCGACCGGAAATATTTCCGCATCGAAAGCGAAACACATCACCACTGCCGCCGTTTTTATCCCCACCCCCTTGAGAGCGGTCAGGATTTCAATCGCTTCATCTAAGCGAATATCCTTTAACCAATCCAAGCCATAGCCGCCCGATTTTTCCCGCGCCCAGACGAGTATTTCCTTTATACGCTGACTTTTCTGATTCGCCAATCCGCCGGAACGGATAGCGTCGGCGATTTCAGATTCCAGCGCTTCAGCCGCTCGCTCCCAAGTTGGAAATCGGCGCTTCAATTCTGAAAACGCCAGATCACGATTATGGTCGGAAGTGGATTGGGAAAGGATGGTGATGATGAGCGTATCAAGCGGGTCGGATTGCTTCTTGATGGGAGGATCGCCGAAGCGATTTCTGAGCAGGCGGTCTGCTTCTGAGATGAAAGCCCTTCTTAAAGCTAATTCTTCCTCGCTGTAGTGGAGGGGATTATTTCTTGACAACAGCCAGCAGCCCTCCGTCAATTAGCGAGGCTCTTGCCGTATGTAAAGAGGTCGCCTGCCTGATAAATATCCATCTGCACCTTGGAGAAGGTATTAGCTTGAATGGTGATATTCTTTTCCGGGCAGCTTATAATGGATTTCTCCAGGTCGACTTCGATGGTATCGCCGTTGGCGATGCCGGATTTGGTGATATTATCTGTCACGATAATCGGCATTCCTGAATTGACCGCATTTCGGAAGTAGATAGCGCCGAATGATTCCCCCACAATCGCAGTCACCCCCAAAGCGCTGAAGCAGTCCACCGCCTGCTGGCGGGATGAACCGCAGCCGAAATTATGCCCCACGATTAATATATCGCCCGGCTGCGCCTTCCCCGGGAAATCTTCCCAGCCCGGCAGGTTGCCGAAAGTATGGGGCGCCATCTTCTCCTTCTCTGTGATTGCCAGGTGGCGGTTGTGGAAAATCATATCGGTATCCACATCGGGAACATCCACCACCCAAGCCCGCCCGCTGAATTTTGTTTGTTTGGTCATAAATCCTCAATAAAAAGTAATTGGAAATTCAACAGTGATTTCTCCCTTATCTATCGATTTAAACTGTAAAGCGCTTATTTCCTTATGCATCTCATTATCAATTGCGCTTCCTGTCTGTGGATTACTCCATTCACTTTTAATTATTATCCTGTCAACAGCGCCATTTGCCAAAATAGTGTAATTGACATTTATCCGCCCGTTTAGCGTAGGGTCCTTCTTCTTGTATTTCTCAAAAATCTGAGAAAAACTTTTTAGCTTCGTCTTTACTACAGTATTTATTTCTGATGGGCTTCTGTATTTAGCGTAGTATATATCTCTGCTTAGCTCCTGGCGCTTGGCTTTGAGTTCACTCAACTGGTCAGCCTTCGCTTCCGCTAACTGACGGCGAAGTTCCTCCACTTCCGCCTGAAGACGCTCGTTTTCACTTCGCAATTCCTTTATATCTTCAAGTTTCTGTTGGTTTTTCAGCAGGGCTTTGATCTTTTGATTTAAATCCTCGCTGTCGATGGTGATTTTATATGCCAAATGGACTATTATTGATTCTGCTTCCATACTCCATTGTTCGTCCGTTTGTTCTGTGAATATCACACCAGCGGTTACGGCGATGATTTCATCCCGCTCAAGATTAAATTCCCGCACGACTGTTTCGGTCTCAATATAAGTCCCAGCTTTCTCAAGCGCCATTCTTTTCGCTTCCAATGTAGCAAATTCGCGGATGTCATCCCGGCTTTCATGTTCTCCCATTACTCGCTTGACAGTAACCGAAAAAACTTTCTCCGATGGGAAAGCGATACTTGTCAAAAGGAAAAGGAATAACATCGGAAATAGAGTTCTTTTAAACAATGTCCCTTACTCCAAAATAGTGGATTATAAATAGAATATAGCGATAATTCTCACTTTATCAAAATTATCTTCCGAGTCTGAGACTTAATGCCCGAGCTCTCCAGCCTAACAAAATATATCCCCGAATTGAAACCGTCAGCATCCCACTCGACCCGATGTTCACCGGCAGCGGCTTCCGCATCGAATAACTTCACCACTTCCCGACCCAATGGATTGTAGATAGAAACTTTAACCGGCATCTGATAATTTAAATTGAAAGTTATAGTTACGCTGGAATTAAACGGATTCGGCGAGCAGTTCAGCGAAATCTCATAGCCTTCCGGCGTAAGAGCATCTCCAGAAGAACTAGCCACAGTTGTCGGCGTCAACAATATTTCGACCAGAGTCAGCGTATCCCCCACCACTATATTTTCCACCCGGGCGGTTTGGTATCCCCGGGCTCCGGCGAATACAGTATAAGTCCCCGGATTCAGCAGTCTGGTGAACCGCCCGTATTCCGGTTCATTGGTGCGGATATTGACCTGGTCGGAAATGCGCCCCTGGATTTCCACCCGCGCGTATATCGGTTCCATCGTCAGCGCGTCTTTAACATATCCGGTTATTCCGCTCCCCCCTACTCTTTCGAGCAAATATTTAGAGCCTCCATAATAGCGTTCGGTGCGTTCCGCCAGTTGACTTCCCGGCGGGATGAATATAGGATAAGGCATCAATTCAACGCAGAAGAATAGCCCGCCCTGGGCGCCGTAGAACCAATTGCGGCACTGCCCGGACATTGCATCATAAATCGAAGTGGAATATCCCCCCCCGCTGTCCTTGATGAACCGCGAAGCCAATTCATCCGCGAAAGTGTCATAGACATCCTGGTCGGGCGCGGGCTGACCGTTGTAATTCCAGGGGTATATAACCACCTCGCCATAGCTGTGAAAACTTATCCCTGTGACGAAATGCTGTTCCAGCGCCAAATCCCTGATGGCTTGAGCTTCGCTTTCGGAGAAGGGCGAACCGCCGCGATAGTAATAGCTCCTGGGGTCGCCGCTCCCGCCGAGGTTCCAGAACCAGTCATAGTTCCGGTTCAAATCGATTCCTTCGGTTACATCGGTCCACCAGGTCCCGCCCTGGAATTGGTAGTATATTCCGTTGTGGTTGGTATCGCGGGCGTTTTTGCGCCAGAATTCACTGATGCCTTCGATAACCGCATAATGCCCGTCGGGGTTCATCAGCGGGACGAAGAATATTTCATAATTGTCTATCCAGGAAGTGATTTCCGGGTCGATTCCATAATTTTCCAGCATATAGCCCATCATATAGAGCATAGTTTCGCCGCCCATCACTTCGCAGGCGTGATGGATGCCGATATACAGCACAGCGATTTCATCCTCTTCGATTTCGGCGTTGTCGGAAATTTTCATACACCAAATAGTGCGGGGGAATTGCTGAGCGCGCCCGATTGAATCGAGCCTGCATAAATCGGGGTAGGTGGAAGCCAAATCCTGCAGTTCCTCTGTGAATTCTTCGTAAGTATGATATTCCGGGTCGATGTCGAGCAATCCGGTGGCGGACAGGGGTAGGATATTCGACACTTCAAAGCCCGCTCCTTCCAACAATACTAAATCCTGCTCATCGATAATGATGTCCACGCATCCTTTCAGTTCACCCTGCAATATCACCGCGCCCATCGAGCGCAGTGTTTCCACCTCATCGGGGGATTCTATGTTCACACGCGCGACTTTAGGAACCGAATGTGCCGACTCGCCGCTCATATCAATCGGCGAACGGACTGCGAAAAAGCTGACATCGCTGTCATTATATTGATTGGTGTCCCCTTCAACATAGACGGACGCCGTTATGGAATCGATTCCCGTAATTGTCGGCGTCCATAAGCCGAAATCGACCCGCTCATTTTCATTGGGCGCTAAATCGACATACATAGTATCTTGAAACACCCCTTCTGTCATTACCATAACATCGAACAACCAATCATTTCCCCAATTGCCGACCACCGCGGTTATGGGAATCGGTTCACCCAAGGTTATGGCGGTCCGGTTGGGTGGTGAATTCACGATTAGCACTCCGGCGTCGATTTCGCTGCCAAGATACCGGTCACAGCCCATCATCGCCAAATACGAACTGGTCCAAGAAGCGTCCGCATCCTGCGAACCGACAGCCGACGCCGGTATTCCGCCGTCGTTATCCATATCCTTATGCAGCAGCAGATTGGTCAGCCAGAGGTGATTATTGAAATAAGTTTCATCGCCGGTAACATCGTAGATTCCCCCTTGCGCATTGCAGTAAGCCACATTCCAGGCATTCGACCATCCGGCGGCGCTCGGTTCATAGACCTGCACCATCGGGCCGTAAGCCGCCAGCCATTCCTGCCCCAATGCCGGGTCGTAGCGGAAGATGGAATTGCATATACCCCAGATGAAGGTCCCCGAAGACATCGCCCACGATTCCAGCGCCAGCCTGACGGAGGGGTTGGCTTCCACCCATTCCATTATTTGAGCGGCTCGCGATACAGCCGTGCGCATATATTGCTCGTTTTGGGTCGCTTCGCCGTATAGATACAGATTCCCGCAGCACCAGCCGGTTACCATCACATTCAGGCTGGTGGTGAATGGAAGTTCGGTCTGCAGGATGTAATCTGCGCAGTTTTCGGCGTATTCCCAATGCGCGGAATCGTTGAAAACAGTCCGGTATTTCAATTCCGCCGCCAGCCCCCAGGCGCAGTTGTGCGATGAATAATATCCCGCCCCTTCCATCCAGGCGGGGAAGTTGTAAGCGTAGATCCAGGCGTCGGCGATTTCATCGTTATACTGATCATCGCCGGTGAGTTCATAATAGCGCGACCAGACCAAAATCGCTTCCAGGGTGTTGTCGGTTTCGATGACATAATACATACCGCCGGGTTCTTCTTCCCGTTCACCGCCGAAGTTGATTCCGATTACTTCGCATTGAAGTATCTGTTCAAAGCCGGAAATTTGGGCGAATTCGAACATATGATTATAGACCGCATCGATTTGCGGAACTTGATACATCGTTTCGCCGTAATGAGTGGTGATTTGACTCGGCGGAATGTAAGGAGTGGAATATGAAATAGCGGCAAAGGCGGCGATAATCAGGACAACAGAAGAATATTTCATAGCGACCATCCTAACCCAGACAAGCTGGAAGTTAAAAGTTAAGAAAAAGAATAGATATTTAAACCTTAATATCGTTTCTCAACTCTCTATAAGACAGGATGTTAAACTCAAGCGGGCTGTGCAGATATCTTTGCTTGTCAGGGTTGGAGGGGCGAGGTCTCCTCGCCCTCCACGCTGCACCGGTGAGAATTTGAACGTGGAAACCACGCCCCTACGATTTTCAGCATTCCTCATTCCCCTTCCACCACCAGCCGATAATACCTCTTCCCCTCCTCCAATGCCCCATAATCCGTCCAACTGGTATCCGGCGGGAAGACTGTGACTTGCGGCGTCCCGGAAGGGGTGAAATAGGGGATATTCTGATAGAAGATGCGGTATTCCACTGCATTGGCGACATCGCTCCAGGTCAATATCACATCGCTGCCCTGAATGGAAATGGTAAGCTGAGCTTGATAAGGATTTTCCAGGTTGCGGTAGAATAATAATGCCCCGCCCTGCTCTCCGCAAAAAATATCTAAATCACCATCATTGTCTATATCCGAAAAACATGGTCGCATCATCCCATTTACCGTTGGAGGATATTCTGCTATCGTATCAGTTGGTACAAATACCGGATTATATTGATCGCCAATATTCTCCCAATACTCCAGAAGATTATGTTCATAAACGCCTGGATTCCATTTATAACGGCCAATCAAAAGGTCAAAATCACCATCATGATCTAAATCGGCAAAACGGGGATTGGTTTCGCCAGGACAATAGGTCTGATTCAGATAATTATCGCTAACAAGATAAAAACGAGGGTTAGTGGAATCACCGATATTCTCCCAATACTTGATAATGTTTTGATAATATCCGTAAAATAAATCTAAATCATTGTCACCATCAATATCTACTAATTCTACACCGTCAACAATATAATCCCAACTTGATTCAATCGTTTCCCATAATTCAAATATTGGTGAAGATGATGAACCGATATTACGGTAACTTCTTACATAACTCCAAAAGCTGCCTTGCGATACAACCAAGTCCATATCACCATCGCTGTCTAAATCACCTAATGTCAATTCAGGACCATAAGGAAAAGTAAGATTGAAATATGAAGTATCCGCAAAATAGAACTCGGGTCCCGTCGAAGTTCCTGAATTCTCTAACATTACTATCTGACCTCCTGCGATTCCAACCAATATTTCCGATAGACCATCATCATCGATGTCCACCGCGGAAGGACTGGTGACTGAACTCATATCCATGAAAAGATATTGGCTGGTTATGAAGGAAAACTGGGGATTGGTAGGTGTGCCGATATTCTCATAGAAGGTTATATCTCCCTCGATGGAGTTGCCATATCCCGCACTTTCATTCGCCACGAAAAGATCGAAATCACCATCTGCATCGATGTCGCAAAAACGGGGAACTGACATGTTCCCAACATCGATGTTGAAGTAATTATTCGTCACATACTGAAAATCATAGTTGACGCTGTCCCCAATGTTTTCATAAAACCACACCGTTCCTGCATCGCAACCGATGAATAAGTCGTAATCACCATCGGCATCTATATCGCAGAAATCAGGGGAAGCGTTTTGACCTACATTAATTTCGCAAAAGAATTCAGTGATTAGCTGCATATTAGGATTGTAAGGATCTCCATCATTTCTGTAAAAACAAATTATACCATCCATATTGTACTGTCCCACTCCTAAAAACAAATCAAAATCCTCGTCATTATCAATATCTATTAAATCTATTATAGGTTTTTGATATATATCAATCCCCTGAAACATCGTATCCTCAAGCACAAAATTTATCTCACCAATATTACCTTGGTTTGTATAAAGAGCAATTCCTCCATATCCCAAACACAATAATATATCATCCTTGTCATCATTATCCATATCACAAAATGCAGGAGCATAGGGCACTCCAGTTTCTGGAGGAATGATGACTTGCTCTTCAATTCGAATATATCCCGGCTCATTAAAATCACCAATGTTCTCACAAAAGAAATAATTACCTGATGCAGTAACTACCATCATATCCTGATCATTATCGTTATCAATATCCGCAAAGTCGTGATGATAGCGACATGTTGCGCTCATGAAACCCATAAACGGCTCCACTCCATAAAAGATAACCGGAAAGGGATACTGCTCCTGCTGGAATTGGAGTTCCTGCCCGAAAAGCGGACAAGCTAAACTTACAAGTATGAATAATATTAGTATCATATCAATAAATTTAAAAATCCCAATGACAATTGCAAATAAAGATGGGGCATCCCGAAAATTCAAGATACCCTATTAGTGTACTATTTTAACAGCATCATCTTTTTTACTTTCTGATAATGTGTTCCTTAAGACAATCCCTTAATGTCAATTCCATATAAATCTCCATAATCCTTCAATTTAAAAAAAGAGCGTGAATCCTCCCTGAAACGGGAAAAATCACGCTCGATATTGTGTGAACGAAACTGCTTAAGCCGACTACCTGGTCAATTCATCCAGTTCATCCACCATATCGCTGAAATATTGGATCAGCGCTTCGATAGGCGCAGGGGTAGCCATATCCACCCCCGCATCCTGCAGTAACTCAACCGGATGCTTGGAACTGCCGCTGGCTAAATAAGTTAGGAATTTATCACGGGCGCCCTCGCATTTTTCATCGCCGGACGCTTCAGCCAAAATATCCTGCGCAATAGCCACCGCCGCCGCATAGCTGGTGGAATAAGTATATACATAATACCCCCGGTAAAAATGCGGAATCCGCGCCCAGGACATACTCGACAACTCTTCATATTCAGCGGTGGGACCGTGGAATTCCTCCAGCAGTCCGCCATAAAGCTCGCTCAGGCTTTCCTTGGTCAAAGGCATACCCTCTTCGCCCATCTGATGCGCTTCCCATTCCCAGGCGGCGAATAGAGTTTGGCGGTAGAAAGTCTGGCGGACAGCGTCGATATTTTTATTAAGCAGGAAGATCAACCATTGTTTCGCTTCTTCCTTCTCGGTGCCCTCGGATTTATTATACGCTTTGCGGGCGTCATCCAGCATTTTTTGAGCCAGAATAGCTTCATTGACAGTGGAAGCCACTTCCGCGTTGAAAATCATATAGTCTTTATCTGGGAAGGGCTGCTCTCTTTCCGAATAGTAGGAGTGCATCGAATGCCCCACCTCGTGAGCGACAGTGGAAACATCCTCATAAGTCAAACCCTTGTCATAATCGAAATTGTAGAGCATATAAGGATGTATACCATAGCTTGAACTGGAATAAGCGCCGCCCCGCTTGCCGGTATGAGTATAAACATCAATCCATCCATTATTAGGGTCTAACCCGTATTCGATATCCTTGATATACTGCTCCCCCATCGGCTTCAAAGCCTTGAGAATCATTTCCACCCCTTCTTCGTAGGCGTATCTCTTTTCCGGGGTTTCTATCAGGGAAACATAATAATCCCAATGACGATAATGTTCCATTTTTAGAACCCGCTTGCGGATTTCGTTATACTTATGGAGGGACGCGGTATTATTCCTGGTGGTTTCAATCAAATTGATGTAGACCTCGATAGGCACGAATGTCCCTTCAAGCGCCGCGTGCAGGGTGCTTTCATATTTGCGGGCTTTAGTCCTGAAAACATCCTTCTTGATGTTCCCGTTCATCAAAGCCGCCATAGTGGTGCCGAAACCGTCGTATTTTTCCCAAACCGCCTTGAAGTAATCCTCGCGAACGCGTCTATCCTGATTGGTCCGCCAGGCTACCCAGCCGGAGTCGGTGACTTCAACCGAATCGCCCTTCTCATCCAAGATGTATCCGTATTTCATGTCGGCGTCGGTCATCTGATTGAATACATCGGAAGCGGTGCCGGTGATGTTGCCCGCCAGCGCCATAATCGTTTCTTCCGGTTCGGTCAGCACATGCGCCTGCTGAGCGTAAAGGTCATCGTAAGATTTGCGGTAGGCTTCTAATTCAGAATATTGTTTGATATATCTGTGTAGAGTTTTTTGAGGAATTTTCAATAGCTCAGGATCAAACCAGGCTAATTTTTCGCCATAATCGACCGCCAGCGTCCGAAGCATCTGCATTTTCCCCACCCAGTCGGAATTGGTCAAATCGGTATGATAATTATACATTACATAAGTCCAAGCCCGCTCGAATTTAATCCATATCTCCTCAGAAAGTTTGTTGAATTTAATCATACTTTTGGGAGGATTAGTTGCACTCTTACCAGCGAATTTGCCCTTGAAAGCAGCGAGTTTGTCCAAATTCGCGGCGATGAAATCAAAATCCTTCTGCCATTCATCCAAATTAAGATAAATGTCTTCCGGATGCCACTTATAGAGGTCAGGAATATCCGAACGCTCTTTAGCGGCGCCCTCAAGTTGAGGTTCCTTTTTACCATCTCCACAAGAAATAAATAGAATCACTGTCAATAAGACAATAAAGGTAACTGCGAAGACCAGTTTTTTTGAATTCATTTTGAATCCTTGATTTATTATTTGATTGATGTTATTATTTGACCGACGGTTTAAGGGATCTGTCTGTTTGCGAAGAATTATCTCCTTTAATATTAGGCTATGGGCTTTAGGCTATGGGCTATAGGCTGTGGGCTTTAGGCTATGGGTTATTAACTTGGCTACTTGTGGATTTGTGACCTGTCAACCCACTGTTTAATCAGTAAATATCTCTTGGTTATGAATTGACAATATAATCATTAAAAACTATTTGTGCAAGATTTCTCTTTAATTGTAATACTATATTTCTTTGGCTATTATATTGTAATCCATAATTGCTTTAATAGCCCAGCGATTTATCGCTGGGAATAATGGTTGGAGAGATTACATTCCACTTCCATTACCCACCAATAAATTGGTGGGCTATTAGTAATGAATAAATTTATTCCCCTTTGTGTAACTCTGTGTCCTCTGTGCCTCTGTGGTGAATATTTTGGTTAAAATCCGTGTCCGAGCATCAGGTTGAAGTCGAAGAGAATGGTAAGATAATAACGCCATTCTTTACCATAAGTTCCCTGGAAATCGGGTTCGGTCACGGTGACTTCATCCAAGCCATAAGCGGCTTCCAGGGTTATGGCGGTGGGGAAGGTGAAGAATGAAGTCAATTTTGTACGCAGATTGATCCCAACATCCTTTTTCCAATCGGCGAAATCGATATCGCCCACCCAGGCGTTCCCGTAATCGAAGAACACGCCCAGATACATTTTATGGACATAAGCGTGCAAAACGGTCCGGTTGAAGTTTTTCAAGATGGGCAAGCGATAGGTCAGGGTGCCGATGAATTTCCTGGTGCCGCCGAGGGAATAATATGAATACCCTTTCATTCCGGGGAGTCCTCCGGCGTATAGATAAAAGAAATCGTCTATATCGTTCCTGTCGATTAAAGCGGCGTTCAGGCGGAGATTAATCGAATGGTCGTTTTTCAATGGGGATTTCAGATATTCTTCCCACTGCAAAGCCAAGCGGCTGTAATTATAGGGGGTGAAGACTTCCTTTATCATACCGGCGTCGACTTTGAAACTGTCGATGAAGGAATTGTTTTCGCGGGCGATTTCGGCGATGAAGCGCCTGCCTTTGGAAGGATTGATATCCTGGTCGACGCCGGGAGAACGGTAATCTCCGTTCCAGATAAGATTTACGCTCTTGCCCTTAAAATAGGTGTAAGAGAAATCGAAGCCGTCTTCAAAGCGGAGTTTAGCGCCGTATTTGGAAGTGATGCCCCGCAGTTCCAGGGTGTTGGCTTTATTAATCCTATGCCTGAAGCCGGCGTCAACTTCGCTGAGGCTGAAGCGGTAGCCCAACGCATAAGTATCGTATATCGGTTCGCCGGAAGGGGTTTCGCCGACGATGTGGAATTCATCCTCAAATTCCTGGTGCGATTTGCGCAGGATATGGTAGCCTTCGATGAAGATATTGGGAATGATGTTGGTGTATTCTATCATCCCGAATAAATCGTAGTCTCCGAGGTATTTAGGGTTCAGGCGGGAAACACTCTGGAAAAATTTGGGGTCTTCGGTCAAGCCATTGAAGGAGAACCCGCCAAAAATGGTGAACCATTCGAGGAAATCACTGGAAAAAACATACAAACCCGGTTTGAAAGAGTGTAAATCATAGGTGAAGCGGGGCAGAAAGAAGAGCTTGCCGAAGGAAGGCTGATATTTCAGCGCTTCATAATCGGGTAGATTACGGTCATCCCAATCCGCAGCCGGGATGGTTCGGGAATAGCCGGGGATATAGATGGCGGTTTCCGGGTTGAGGGACTGGGGGGTTTCCAATTGGCGCAGTTGGAAGCCGTTGTTTTCGTAGCTGGAATAGACCAGTTTTCCTTCGGGAGAATAGCTGCCCATAAAGGCGCCGCCCAAGACATTGGTCAACAGGGTTTCTTCGTCGATGGTCAGATCGTGAGTGTAGAGATTGTAGATGCCGGTTTTATCGGAGGCGTAGATTAATTTTGAGCCGTCAGGTGTGAGGGCGGGATTGCGTTCGTCAATGATGCCGTCTTTAACCGGGGATATTTCACCGGTGTCGAGGTCGAGCTTCAGTATATCACGGAGACCATCGAAGGAATAGCTGAATATAATCGATTTCCCATCGTAGGTGAAGATGGGATTGTAGACCTGTTCGCCCTCGTAATAATCGGTGAGGATTTTCCAGGCTTCGATTCCGGGGATTTTCTTCGATGATAAGTCTGGGAGTTCGGCGAGGGCTAAGTTCTTGGTGCCGTCGCCGTTGAGGACGAATATCAGTGACTTCCCATCGGGGGAGAAGGATGGGGATGATGCGCGAGCGCCTCTGGTCAGGCGGTATTCCTTTTCCCGGTCGAAGCTGTAAAGGAAGAGGTCGTTGAGACTCTTGCGCTTGACCACGCCCTTCTTGCGGGAATAGGCAATCCACTTTTTGTCGGGCGAAAGGGCGGGGCGGGAACGGACGCCGCCTTGCAGCAGGGTGATTTCCCCGGAAGCCAAATCTTTTTTAAACAGGCTGGTCAGGGACATATAATCCTGACCCTTGTTCGACAGGTAGATGATTTCATTTTCGTTGAGATATACCGGATAGAAATTGCCGTAGCCGCCGGTTTCCAGGGCTTCGCCGGGGACTTGATTTTCGGAGATGATGTTGGTGGCATCACGGTAGAAATCGGCGATTGAATCCTTCCAGGCTTGATACAGCCGGGGTCCGGTCAAGCCGATGGATTTTTCCAGAGCGGCGCTGAAAGAATAGTTGGTGAAGCTCTTCATATTGCGGGAGATTTCTTCCAGCACTTCATCGCTGTAATTGTCGGCGATATACCGGACGAGGGAAAAACCTTGATTATAGACCGATTCACTGCCGATGGTGTTCTTGCCGAAGGCGCCCATTTCATCTAAAGTGAGCAGGGTTCCGGTCAGGGTGCGGGTGCGGAGGAGCATATCGCGGTGGCTGTCCCAGGATTCATATCCGAAGCCGGGGATTTGAATTTGAGCGCATCCTTCGGCGAACCAGGGGGGAATCACGGTCATCGCCACCGGGTAGGACATCAGGACATTGGGGAAGCCGTAAAGGACATCGGGGCGCTTCTCATCCTCGTAGTTCAGCCATTGGAAATAAACGGCGGGAACCTGGCGGGGCAGTTTACGGGATGCGCCCAGTTGAATCATATGGGTGAATTCGTGGGTGACCACATTCCTCAGCCAGTCGTGGGTGCCGCGTAAGTCCCAATCGAGGGCGGTCGCCCAGATCAGAATCTTATTATTGTAGTAATAGGCTCCGCCGTTGGAATAATCATCGGTGTCCATAATCAGGAAGCGGATTTTAGCGTCGGGTTCATAGCCGTAAATTTCGGTTATCGGCGGGTAGATTTCCTCGGCGATTTTCAGGCAGTTTTTGGCGGTTCTTGCCGCGCCTTCATGATAATATGCGAAAAAATGGTCGGTTTCGATGGAGTACCACTTGAGTTCGGGATGGGGGTAATCAGCCGGCTGGGCGGAGGCGTTCAGTGCGAGTGCAACAGCCGTAATGATTAGGGTCAGTATTTTGTTCAAGTGGGAGGTCATAATTGGTTGTCAGTTGTCGGTTGTCGGTTGTCGGATGTTGGTTGTCGGTTTTAGGTTGTCAGCAGTCGGTTGTTGGTTTTCAGTTTTATATTTAATTACGGCGATTTTGA
>JABMRZ010000227.1 GCA_013202315.1 Candidatus Tariuqbacter arcticus
ATACAAAGGGGCGGCAGAAGCCGCCCCCTTACATGATGCAATAGCGGCTTTTCTACTTAATTAGCATCATTTTCTTGATAGATGCAAATTTTCCTTCACCGTTGACTGCTTCCGCCCGCAGCTTATAAATATATACACCACTGGCTAATTCCATTCCTTGGTCGGACCTGCCGTTCCAAATGACTTTCCTACAACCTGCAGGTTTAACATCGTCCACCAGCGCCGCCACCCTCTGTCCAAGTATGTTGAAGACTTCAAGTTTTACATTGGATTGGAAAGGTAGATCGAACCTGATAACGGTGGTAGGATTGAATGGATTAGGGTAATTCTGTCCCAAAACGAATTCTTTCGGAATAGCAATGTCGTCCCCCTCGACAATTCCGCTCGACCAGCGATACAACCTCGCAGTCAAATCTATCTCCTGCGAATTCACCAGGCTCCGTTCATTGGTGAATACCGCATACCAATTATCCTCGGTGGGGAAAGTGAAATCTATCGAACCCGCCGTATCCCACAAGGAAATTTCAAACGCCTGGAATTCCCCCCCGGCTAAATAACTATCGTAATTCTCCTGGTCGCAGATGAAAACATCCATACAACCGGACGAATCGGATTTGGAAAAATAATCGCCGTCATCGGGATGTTCGCCGTATATTATAGTTCGGGGGATGGTATAATCCAGCACGATCTTATAATCTTCGGTCGGGCTTGCGGGCAGTGTGTCCGGGATAACAGACCATTGGGGCATTTCGCCGGGTATGGTCACATCCCAGGTATAGACAGCGCCGGCTTGAGTGCCGCTGACCACCGGCGTCATTCCACCGGCGGGATAATTACCGATGAGGGTTTCCACCCTGCCGCTGAATGTGCGGTTATCGCCCAATAGGAAGGTTACATCCCCGGTTTCATCGCTCCATTTCGCCGTTGTCCAAGTATCCACGCAGGGGCTGGAATACATATATACATAAGCGCCGTCTATCGGATTGCCGATGTTGTCCCTGATGTGGACTTGCAGGGTGCAGACTTCGGTGTATAATTCGGTGTCATCGCGGACATATCCGTCCCCCCGCCAATTCCATACCCCGGCGACATCCCATCCCCAGCCTTGGTACCCGAGGGGGTTATCGATGAAGGTGTTGACCGGTTCCCAGGCGATCCATCTCCGCTCCCAGAACTCGTTTATCTTGTGGTTATCGCTGTACATCACGCAAACGGTCGCCGGTATCAACGCCGCCCTCGCTGTCGCCGAAGTTAGATACGAATGAACGCTGCAGGTTCCGATATGCAGGTGGTATATATACACAGGCTGGTCATGGTGAGGGTACGATTGGAAGGTCATAACATCCTGTATCCATTGAGTGACCGCGCCGACCGCGCCGTTATCAACGGTATTTTGTTCGCATCTCCACAACACTTCGCAGGTGCTCAATACATCCCTCAACAGGGGATATCCCGGATCGGCGCAGTTTAAAAGATAGTCGCGCCAAAATACTCCGGTCGGAGGCGCAGCTGAATTACCGGTATTCGGGTCGATATAGTTCGGCACTTCCTTGTGAAGTTTCGTGTGAACTATATACCAGTAATATATTTCCCGGGGCAGTTCATATTCGGTTATGGAACCGTTTTCTTCGACTAAATATCTGGTGGTGGAATAGTAATCGCCGCCTGTGTATGCGTCCCCGTAATTCACTATCTCCACATAATCCAGGAAGTTGTCCGCCATATACATAGAAGCGATGCTTTCGTTTATCACTTCCAAATTCATAGGCCCGCACAATGTCTGCGGGGCGGTGTGGGCGATTATGAAGCAGATTTCGTCCACATAAGGATCGGTGGCGCTGTTGATATACATCGCCAAATAGTCGTGGAACATCGGATCCATCCGGCGGAAATTATCCGCCAATTCCAATTTCAGCCAATCGGGCGCCCGGTCTATCGCCATCTGCGTCCAAGTCCCGAAAGCATATTCCGGCGTATTCACCGCTAAAGTGTCCACCCAGGGCTCGAATTGCAATGAAACCTTCTCGCCCGCGGGGATTATAATGTTCACATCTGCGGAATCTACCTCCTCCCATTGAGCGGTGGCGAACAAGAATGGGATGAGTGTTATGGTGAACAATACCAAAATAGTTTTAAATGATTTGGTAATCATTGTGTTTCCCTCTTTTGTTATTTATTGTAGTATTTTTAAATTCCAATGAGGCTCTTGCACAAGTCGCGAAAAAGTGTCACCCTGAACGTAGTGAAGGGTCTCTCTTTTTATTAAGTGTATAATAAACAGGAGATTCTTAACTTCGTTCAGAATGACAATATTGTTGACTAATGACTTTTGCAAGAGGTTCCAATGATATGAATTAACCACGAATGAACACGAATAAAAACAAATTATATGGAACAATTCACAGGCTATTAAGGCGATTAAGGTTATCCCCACAGCCCATAATCCACAGCCTACAGCCCACAGCCTACTTCATCAAAACCGCTTTCCCGGTGAGAACCTTGCCGCCCGCTTCCAGGCGGTAAATATACAGCCCGCTGGCTAATGGAAGCCCCTGACTGCTTCTGCCATCCCATTTTATCGCCTGTTCGCCCGCCGATTTATATCCCTCGAATAAAACGCATACCTCCTGCCCTAAAAGATTATACACTTTCAAACTGACCTTGCCGCTCTGGGATAGGCTGAATTTGAAGGTTGTTTCATCGTTGAACGGGTTCGGGTAATTTGGATAGAGCGACACCTTCAAGGGCAGCCTGGGCAGATTCCAATTCTCCCCCACACCGCTGATCGGATTGCAGGTGAATTTGACTTCATAGGCAGTCCCCGCCTGCACCGAAGGCAAACCCTGATACCACACATACATCAATACGAAATTATCGGTAACCACCACCGTATTGCAACTGTGGGATATTACCGCCGGATTGTCCGCCTTGAAGGGCAGTAATACGGTCGGATGCCGGTTGCCCCATTTGCTGGTGTATCCGGGCGAACCTTCCCGGTTCATAGTGACTCGCACCGTGACCGTATCCCGGCTGAAACCGGGGGTGTGCAGGATTTCCTGTGAATACAGAGAACCGGGTATCATTCCCGCATTCAAATCCAGCCTGGCATTTAAAGCGGGGTTGCCATACAGCGCCGAACCGTCCAAATCGGGCGGATTACTGGCGCCGGGAGTGTTGTTATACTGGTCGAACATCAGATTTTGATTGGCGAGGAAGAACGCTTCGGGCCAGGAATACATCCCCTGCCGGCAGAAGAACGCCTTGACCCCGCCGTGCTGATGACTGGTCGACCCTTCAAGTATGACATAGCCGGTCATCATAAGCGCTCCGCCGGTATGAATCCAGGCGGGCGCCATAGAACTCATACTCTGAATCTTCCCCACATAGCAATTCCCCATCGCGAAATATATCTTCGGATTGATGGAATTGGCGTTTATATTCCCGCCTGAATATGGGTCGCCGTATAACTGACCCGATGAACTGATGAAAAACCCTTCCTGTCCCGGAGTTGGGTAGTGCAATTGCCATTGATTATGATTACCATGCCCGCTGGTGACGAAAATATCCACCGGGTCGAAATTGAACATCTCTATACCTTCGTTAATCATTGTGATGAGCGTGTCCGTCCTATCGGTCGGTCCGTCGTTGTAGGATGTGGTTCCCAGCGATTCCAGTGTTTTTACGGAATACTGATTGTAAGTCCCTTCGCTGGTCGCTATTCCTTGAGGGAAATACGATAAATCGCAAGAGGTGGTCCCGCCCAGCATAGTCTTGACCGAAAAACCGCTCGCTGTCGCCAAACGCATCGCATCGTCGGCGTTATAGCCGGTGATTATCCCCCATATCGCATCGCCGTAAATGTCAGGGTCGAGCCCGCGAGTAATAGGCCATATCTCCTGAACAAAACTGGCGTTGGCGGTCAGAGCCTCGCACACGAAGGCTATATGGGTTGGCTGGTACATATACAAATATGACCACACTTCACTCACCGATGCGTTCCAGGTGAAAACCTGTCCCATATATCGACTTAATAATGTATCGACCACATCCGCCCAACCTGCATTCTGATAGGTGGAACTCTTCACCACCACAGCATATTTCATTGGTCCAACCGGCAGGCTTTCAATTGTGAAACAGCCATCGGAAATATCGTATGAGATGTTGTCCCCGGCGTCAAAGACCACCACCTTTATCAATGCTTCATCCGAAGGAGTGAACGGAACTTCCCAGGAATAAGACTGGAACGACCCTTCCAAAACATCGATGAGAATCCAACTCATACCGCCGTCGATCGAATAATATATGCTGTCCCCTAATATTCCGACATCGTCATCGGCGTCCCAATGGATGGTATACCAGCCGCCGCTGTTCCATATTTCACCGCCATTGGGGGATACGACTTCGACGGTGGGGGGGATACTGTCGGGCAGTATGGTGAATACATCGTCCGATTCATCGGAGGCGGTGTTATAGCCGTAATCCCAGACGGTAACTTTAATCTTGCAATTGGGAGACGGTATATTAGATACCAGCCAGTCATATTGCTGCGGATTTCCGGACTGCCCGCAGAAACCTACCCAATTCATTCCCCCATCGGTCGAATAATACAGGCTGTCGCTGATGATGGCGATATTATCGTCCGCCAGCCACTCTATGGTATGCGTTTCGCCCACCACCCATTCTTCCCCGCCGTTGGGCGCTAACAGAGTAACCGTGGGAGGGATGGGATCGCTGTATATTATATCTATCCAGTCGACTCCGATATCGCAGATATGGGATGCTTCGCCGGTGGTGTTCCGCCCGGCGAACACCAAAGTCGCGGTTTGACCCGCCCAATCCGAAATATCCACACGGTGCTCTTCCCAGGGGTAAACCTGGGCGCTTGCCGTTTCAAACAGCAGATGATAAGTTCCGTTCTGTTCAATCCAGACGGAACCGCCGTCCTGTTCGCCCCAGCCGGATACGGTCATCCAGAATGACAGCGAATCGGTTTCCGGCGGGAAATCGATTTCCTGCTTGAGCTGTTCCCAATTATCATCCGGGGTGGGCGAAGTGGTGGCGTAAGCCGGGTAGATATATATATTGGCGTAGAAATCCCCTTCCGGGTTTCCGGGTCCCAGGTATATGCTGGTTATATGTGGACCGGTGGTCTCCCACCCTTCAAAATCGCCCGTTTCAAACCCCGGATTTGCAATCTGCCCATAAGCGTTCGGGGCGAAAAATGCGAATGGGATTATTAAGATAATGGATATGCAACTCCAACTGAATAGAGTTATGAATACATTTTTCATTTTGAGCCTCTTAGAATATTTCTTTGTTTATATTGAATATATTATTACCACGGAGACACGGAGAAAATAACTCTTTATGATATAGCAGGTTAAAAAAATCGCATCTAATGTGCAAGAAAACCAACTGAGAAAATAATTGTGATATAGATGTGATTGCAAAAATTGCACACAATAAAAACGCCTCATTAATATAACAATGAGGCGTTAAATTATCAATAATTTCCGAGATAAAATTGTATTCTAAAGTCTCCTACACCTCGTCCGGGACTGCGCCCGGAAGAGGGGGCTTCGCCGTTAGCATTGGAAATGGAAATTTAAAAGAGAAGGATTCACAGTAAATAAAGTAATAAGGATTCACAGTAATAAAGTAATAAGGATTCACAGTAAATAAAGTAATGAAGTATTAATTCTGAAAAAACTAGCGATATCGACAATTTTTATCGATGTGGGCGCAATAAGCGCCTGCATAACAAAGCAGCGCTATTCAGTTATCAAGTATTCGCTGAGGAAATCGATGACAGCTTTTTCAAGTTCATCAGCCAATTCAGTAGTGAAGATGTCAGTTCCATGCCGGTTAGTCTTCAGGGCGAGCCACTTTTTGGGTTCCTTGGCTTTTAGGAACAGCATTTTCGCCTCCCTTAAATTCAGATGAGCATCGTCATCTGCGGCGATGACGAATATAGGGCGGGGTGAAATCTGATCCACATATTCAACCGGTTCCGATCCCTGCCAGGATGAAGGAGCGCAAATAGTGACCACCGCACCGATGAGCGAGCTTTTAGCGCCGGCAATCACCGCCGACATTCCACCCATCGACGCGCCCACCACCGCGATTCGTTCGCGGTCGACCAAGGAGAAATTAGCCAAGTAATTCGCCGCCGCTATGACATCGAGATACATATTGGTAATATCACCTTCGCCTTCCGATTCACCGCACCCTCGGAAGTCGAATGCCAAGGCGGCATATCCTTGATTTGCCAGACTGCGGGCGAAGCTGTCCCAGCTCTTTTTATTATTTTGGTACATATGCGCCAGCACAATTCCGGGGACTTTTTCTTTAGTTGGAGGCGAATATAAAGTCCCCGCCAATAGTATCCCGTCTTCCGATTTAAGTTCCACATCTTGAACCATTATCCTGTTTTTATTACCGCAGTTGAAGAGGAAGAGGATGCTCCAGATTAAGGAGAATAGAATAATTTTACGCATTTTTTATACCCTTTTAATTGCGTTGATTTTTTTGTCGGTTGGATTATTTATTAACACGGTGGATAATTAGTTGACATCATATTCTATTATACTTTAATTATCATATAACATAGATTCTGGATTCCCGCTTTCCAGTGTGTCCGACAATTAGCTGGAAGCATAAATTCACTGGAAATAATGGAAATAATGGATATATTAAGTGTTTAAAAAACACAA
>JABMRZ010000228.1 GCA_013202315.1 Candidatus Tariuqbacter arcticus
GGACATCACCGAGCGCAAGCGGGCGGAGGAGGGGTTAAGGGAGAGTGAGGAAAGATTTCAGCAAGTCGTTGAAAATACACAGGAATGGGTCTGGGAAGTGGATTCAAACGGTTTATATATTTATTCTAGCGAATTAGTGGAAAATATTTTTGGGTATAAACCCGAAGAAATTGTCAGGAAAAAACATTTCTATGACTTGTTTCATCCTGAAGACCGCGAAAAGCTTAAGGTTGCAGCGTTCAAAGTCTTTGAGCAAAAAATAGCGTTCCGCGAATTTATAAATCGAAACTTGCACAAAAATGGGAAAATTGTCTGGATTTCAACCAGCGGTGTTCCAATAATTGATGCGAAAGGGAATCTTCTCGGATATCGAGGTGTTGATACCGATATCACCGAACGCAAGCGTGCGGAAGAAGCGCTGAAGGAAAGCTTAGCTCAATACCGATCATTAATCGAGCAGTCCAACGACGCCATTTACCTGCTTGTGGAAGGAAGCTTTGAAATTATTAATCCCAGATTCTCGGAAATGTTGGGAGTTGCGCCTGAAGAAGTACGGGCGCCGGAATTCAACTTCATGGAACTGGTCGCCCCTAAAAGCCGGCCGTTGATAGAAAAACGCAGCCGAATGAAAGAACGAGGCGAAAAGCCGCACCCGCAATATGAATTTGTGGCTCTTACCAAAGACGGTAAGGAAATTGAGGTGGAAGCGTCTGTAACTGATATCTCATATCGCGGGGGAATAGCTGTCCAGGGCATACTGCGCGACATCACCGAACGCAAGCGGGCGGAAAAAGCCCTGCGGGAAAGTGAAGAAAAATATCGAGTCCTGCTGGGAAATCTGATAGATGGCATCGTCATCGTCAACCCGGAAGAACGGTTCATTTTAGTTAACAAAGCGGCGGAAGAACTCTTTGGAAACCCGGAAGGGGGATTGGTAGGGTGCTGTCTGGAAGATTTTATGACCCCGAAAGAGTTCGATAAAATTCAAAGGCAGACTCAACAGCGCCGCGTCCTTAAAAAAAGCGTATATGAAACTGCCATAATTCGAGCGGACGGTAAGGAACGCGATATATTAATTTCAGCGACCCCCCAGCTCGACGCCGAAGGGAATTTCATTGGAGCTTTCGGCGTCATCAGGGATATTACCGATACTAAAAAATTGGAGGACCAATTCCGCCAGGCACAAAAGATGGAAGCCATCGGCCGATTAGCCAGCGGAGTCGCCCACGATTTCAATAATCTGCTGATGGTCATTTCTGGTCATACCGAATTAATTCTTATGCATTTAAGTCCCAATGACTCTCTACAGCATGATTTGGAACAGGTCAAGAAAGCCGCAGTCCGCGCTTCGCATCTCACCCGGCAGCTGCTCGCTTTCAGCAGGAAACAAGTCATTCAGCCCAGAATTCTGAACTTGAACTCGATTATCACTGATTTGGAAAAAATGCTGAGGAGATTGATAAAGGAAGATATCGAGTTTGAAACCCGCCTCGACCCTGATGTGTGGAGCATTAAAGTCGATTGTGGGCAGATTGAACAAGTAATCGCTAATCTGACGGTCAACGCCAGCGACGCTATGCCTGAAGGTGGGAAGTTGACAATAGAAACCTCCAATGTCGAACTTAAAAAGCCTTACCAGAGCTTAGAGATCGAAATAAGTCCCGGTTCTTATGTGGTATTATCGGTGAAAGATACCGGCTACGGAATGACCAAAGAATTAATATCACAAATCTTCGATCCATTCTTCACCACCAAACCCGAAGGTGAAGGAACAGGTTTGGGGCTTTCCACTGTTTTCGGTGTCGTTAAACAAAGCGATGGATATATTACCGTAGACACCGAGCTTGGTAATGGAACAACTTTCAAGGTATTTTTTCATAAAGCCGCGGGGAAAACCGATGATTCAAATCACGACCTTCTTGCGGATAACCTTCCCACGGGAGATGAATCAGTCTTAGTGGTGGAAGACGAAGATGATGTGCGGTCTATGGCGGTGCGTATCCTTAAACGGGCGGGATATAAGGTGAAAGAAGCGCGAAACGGACCCGATGCGCTGAAGATGTGTGAGGAAATGGAAAAACCCTTTGATCTTATCGTAACCGATATGATTATGCCAATGATGAGGGGAACTGAACTTATCAAGCGTATCCGAGAAAAATACTGGCACGATATTAAAGCGCTGTATATGTCGGGATACACCCCGGATAGCGCCTTTCAACAGGAGATTATCGATAAAGAAGCTCCATACTTGCAGAAACCGACAGGCCCGGTGGAGTTAGCGAAGAAAGTCCGGGAAGTGCTGGATAGTTGATTAATTTTTGTTGTAAAATTCCCTTATGTGTCATTCCCGCGAAAGCGGGAATCCATACACTATTTTAATGCTTGGTGGCA
>JABMRZ010000229.1 GCA_013202315.1 Candidatus Tariuqbacter arcticus
CCCCTACCAATCAAACCCTTACAGATGATAATAGGTCAAAATTTTCAAGAATCACTATAAGTTCTGAATCGTCTATTGTATAGAGACAGCACTAAAAAGGTCGGAAGCAGCCTCTATGTTCCTAAATATCGCTTTTATGGTAATTTGAAGCATGAATTAGAAAACATTTTGAATGCTGTGCGAATTCCCCTCGAAGAGGGTTCTACGCCCAGGGTTATTCCGGAGACGGTGGAGGATTTCGCCCGTTTGTTTGCCGAAGCTTCCAAAGTGGGACTGAAACTCACATTGCGCGGAATGTCCACTCAAGGGATCGTCCCCGCTGGAAGGCTGGAAGTAAGCACATTGAAGCTGAACATAGTGGAGGAAGGCTCGGAAGGGGATTTAATGCTTGAAATCGGCGCCGGAGCAGCTTTCGATGAATTGGAGAGGCTGACAAAGGAAGTCTCTATTGAATGGAGCGAATATTCAGGCACTATCGGCGGATGTTTATGCGGACGCCGGGACATTAAGGCGCACATTCTGCTTGCTTCGCGGGTGATGGGAATGACTTTTATCCGCCCCACCGGGGAGATTATTGAATTGGGTTCAAAATCGGTTAAAGATGTGGTGGGATACAATTTAACGCCATTATTATTCGGGTCTCAAGGGAGGATAGGTTTGGCGGCGAAGGTGATAATCAACACAGCGCCCATTTTCAGGGAATATTCTGTTCCATCCGCTAATGTCGAAAATAACCGGAATTCGACTAATTCCGGTAAGAATATTGTTGAAAGATTAATATCGACATTAGACCCGGGGGGCATATTCAGTTGAAAGAACTAAGTTTTAATATTGAAAAGTTGAATTTTAGGCTTGTCAACCCAGATTTATAACTTTGAACAGGAAACATCAATTTGATTTTGTTTGGTTGGTTGGATGAGAGCGCGAAAGTGGGTTATAATACTATCGATTATTTTTGCTGTATTCATCATTGCGGCGTGGGGTTTGCGCTTCATCGGAGTGCAGCGCGTAGTGAACAACTTGATGCTGCTTCAGCTCCGACCCGTGCTGGGTGAAAACGCTACGCTGGAATCGGTGGATATTCAACTGGGATGTATCGTTCTCAATAACCTTCATTATGCAGACGCAAGTCATGGAATTGCCGTCGATATTGGCAGTGTGCGGTTCAATTTAAAACTTATCAACATCATTATTTATGGTTTGAGTCCACTAAATTTAGTGGACGAAATCCAGCTTGAAAATTGGAGTGTGTCTATAACCGAAGGGGTGGATGAAGATTCGACGGAACTGACACTATCCGAAAGCGGCAGAACTCCCTGGAAACTGCCTTCCGAGTTAGTTTCGGTCAAGAAGATAAATATAACCGAAGGCACTATTCGATATAATGAATTCAGCTTGGAGCGTTTTTACGGTTGGTTCGATTTGGGTGACCCCGACAGTATCCAATATAACTTCAGCGCATCGCTCTGCGGCGATACGGTGAATCTTTGGCTGAAAGGGGAAATTTTTACTCGAGATGAAAGGATAAGCGCGGATTTAACTCTGAACGAAATCTCTATCCCGTCCCCATTTAAACCGCTCACTGAATTGGAAATACAGGAGGGGAAAGTGAAAGCGGCGGTTCAAGCTGATTTGAATGAAAACCGAATTTCACTCTATGGTGAAGTTCTATTCGACAGTCTGAATGTTGTTTATGAAGATACATTGAATTTTCGTTCCGGGGTTGTTCGGGTGGGATTAAATGGAGATACATTGGATGTCGATGGATCGGGCTTTGTCTTCGATACGCCGATTTCTTTTAATGGGGAAGCGGTAGGATTTTCAAAGCCCTGGTTCGATTTGACCTTGGCCTCTGAACAGCTTGATTTAAAGAAATTGTTCGGACGGGTTAAACCACCCATAAAGGCGGAGGGGATGGTCAGTCTTCAACTGAAAGTCAGGGGCGAGTTATCATCTCCTGAGTTGAGTTTTTCCGCCGCTTCCCGTCATCTTGTCATCGATGAAGCTGTGTTGGAGAATGTTTCGGCGGAGGGGGAATTTTCGGAGGGGGAAATACGCTTGAACACAGCCGAATGCCATGCGTTTGGCGGTGCGTTCAATGGGGGGGGAACTTTGTCTCTTGCTGATAATGGATTGATTTTAGATATAAACGCCCATTATCGGGGTAAGCCTTCGCTGGAGGATATATTTCCGCAAGCCGGGAAAATTTCGGTCGATTCGCTGGAATTCACCGCTGAAATCAGGGGGGATGCCGCTAATCCCTCAATCAATGGGTTGTACAGCGTTTATCCGACGGATATAGTCAATTTTCTTTCCGGGAAGTTGGAATATCAAGATAGACAGGTTCACATTGTCGAGGCGAGCGGCTGCGATGATTCGCTGCAGTTGGAAGTAGATTGGAGTGGTGAAACGCCCCGGTTTTCCGCTACAGGCATTAATCTGCACCGGTTACTTGCGGTTCAAGAGAAACTGCACCCGGTTTTCAGCGACAGCAGTTTTTCCTTGTTGATGGAAGCGGCTGGCAGTTTCAACGATTTCATTCTTACCATCGATGCTATTACCAATGGCGCTGAATTGAGCTTGGGCGCGAAGGTGGAGATGAACGAAGTGGTGAAGTTCATCGGGGATTATGCTTTCACATTAGAAGACACATTAGAATCGAAAGGCGACATTGCTTTTCGGATTAAAAATGATACTCTGATCCTGGATAATTTTACCGTTAGTGATGATTTCTATGCCTGGGGGGAGCTGGATTTAAAAGAGAGGCGTATAATAAAATTTCAGGGCAAAGGCGAAGAATTCGCTCTGGATACACTATTGCTTTTCTTGGGGATGGAGGATTGGCGTAGTTTCCGGGGGGATTTGAAATTCGATATCAGCTTGGCTGGCGATGTTTCCGCACCGGACGCTGAATTCAGCGGTTACCTGACTCAGGGGAATTTCCACGGAATCGGCGGTTATTGGTCGAGCATAGCGGCTGAATTGAAGAAGGGAATGATTAGACTCGTCGGATTGGATTTCGGCAATATGGAGCAGGTGCTGTTAAGCGGGAGGGGCTACCTTGACTTGGAAAGCGGCGAGCTTGACTTCCGCGCTTCATTGGATGATGTGAACCCGGACCTGCTGGTCAACGGTTTCACCGGAAAGAAAGGAGTTGTCACTGGCAAAGCCGGTTACACTATACAAGCGGTAGGCACTCTGGAGGACCCCAGAGTGGAAGTCGGCATCCGAGTGGAAGACGGGAGTGTTTTCAAGATTCCATTCGATCAATTCGCGGGCGGGGTGATTCTGGAGAAAGGGTCGGGTTCTTTGTTAGGGGCGGATATTCCTGAATTACGGTTGATTAAAAACGGCAGTTATGATATTGGATTAAAAGGGTACATGCCTTTGACCGGCGGGGAAATGGATATAGAATTGAAAGCAGAGGGCAGGCTGCTCTCCATCCTGCCCAATTTGACCGGTCAGTTCACCGCCGGCGATGGAATGTCGAAGGTTGAAGTTCAAGTGGGGGGAACATTAAACTCGCCGCGCGTGAATGAAGCTGCTGCATCACTGAGAAACGGCGTTTTAGAAATGAAGTCGGTGGTTGATAGGATAGACAGGCTGAATCTCGAAACGGCGCTCGAAGGCGATTTCATTCACATAGCCGATTTATCGGGTGAAATTAACGGGGTGCCATTTGTGATAACTACTATCCCTGAAGTCTACACTGTTGATGGGCTCTTGGAACCGTGGGTTATGGGTTCCACCGGTTTGAGTCTGGGGATAATTACCCTGGAAACCGGCAGGGAAGGGTTGAAGATAGAGATGCCGAACTTCGTGGAACCGGGGGAAACCGCTAATTTGTCCGCGGTGGGCAAATATCCCGAAGAAGTGGCTTATATAGCAGGTCCTGAAAAACATCCGGTGGTGCGCGCCAAGCTGATTGTGCGTGACGGAGTATTGTCTTATCCGCCGCCTATGAAAAAGACAAAAGGCAAGAAAAGTGTTATCACCAAACTGCTGGAAAAAATCGATTGGGATTTGGAGCTGATTCCTGATAGGGGCAATACTTATATACGCGATATGTCGGGGATTGCGTCCGGTCTTATTTTAAAGGATATTTCAGGTCTTTTCAGTCGGGTTATGGTCGATTTGGATGTCGAGCGTCGTGTTGAAGGGTTGAAGCTCGATGGGGTTTTGAATGACGATACATTCAATATGTCCGGGAGATTGGTTTCATCCCGCGGTACGGTTAACCTGCTGGATATGGATTTCCAGGTACAGGAATTCATAGTTGAATTCGATCCCTCTGAGAAGGTCCCTTTAGTGGAAGGGTACGCCACGACCACCGTTCGTGATTCGCTGGGCAGAGACATTATCATTACCTTAAGGGTGGCGCATGTCGACCCGGTAACCAGCGAGAAGACATATGTGTGCCGCTGGGGTGATTTCACCTTTGTGTTCGAGGATGATTTGGGTAATTCGCAGGAACAGATTTTAGGCTTAATGGGATATACGCCTGAGACAATCGGTGATCGGATGACCGGTGTGCCGCTGAAGGCGGTCGATCAGGCGTTTTTCGGCGCGTGGCTGACTAAACTGGAGCGGGAGATTAAAAATGTGCTGGGGATGGATTATGTGAATATCGATCCGGCGGTGGCGCAGAATCTGTTGGAGGAGAGGCTTTTGACTTCGGCTGAAATGGATACTGCGGATATTGATTGGCGTGCCAAATACCTTCGCAGAACTCGCTTCACGATAGGAAAATACCTCACCGACGACCTCTTCTTCATCTATACCGGCAGATTTGGCAGTGGAGAATCACCTTTCGACCACCGGCGGCGTTTGGGTATGATTCATTCCTGGAATCTCGAATACCGACTGCCCGCTAAAGGAGCAAACCTGTTGATGGTCGTCGGCTACGAATATGACAATTTAGAGAACAAAACGGATAGGCGGGTGTCAATAAAATACACCTTTAATTTCTGATTTCGGTTATGCACTCTAATCAGCTTTTTTCAACAGCCCCTCCAATATCGTCATTGCCGCAAGCGCAGCGCGTCGGGAATCGATTCCGGACAAGCCGGAATAACATTTATTAGTGCCGATGATTTGATTTTGCTGAGTTAAATACATAACCGATTCTGATTTATCGGGGATATAGGGAACTTTTCAGCGGCTTGTGAAATTTATAATATAAGGTTTATTAAATGGAGTATAATCATTTCAGGCGTTTTATGCATCGTTATAGGCATTGGTTGTATATTCTGCTCGTTGTGGTATTAGCTGGTCAGGCTTTATGCCAGACGCAGGGGTTTGTACTTCTGGGGTTGACTATTGAAGGCAATATCACCGCCGATCAAGGATTGATTAAGGCGAATTCCGGGTTGATGGTGGGGCGGCAAGTGTCGGGCGAAGATATCCAGGCGGCAATCAAACAGTTATGGAAGCTGGAACTCTTTTCCGATATTGAAATATTACTCGACAGGCAGGTGGCGGATGGGGTGTATTTGACCATTCGAGTTGTCGAATATCCCCGGTTGGAGAAAGTGCTGGTCAGCGGGGAGGATAAGATTGACAAGGATGACATTATGGATGCTGTCGACCTTCTGCCGGGACAGGTACTGCGCCCCAATCAGGTATTGAAAGTCGAGCGCAGTCTGAAAAAGCTGTATGCGGAAAAAGGGTTCCTGCTTGCGAAAATCGACATTGAAACTAAGACCGTCGAAGACGCAGACCGAATCGTCCTGCTGATTGACATCGATGAGGGGAAGAAGGTCAAGATTAAGCGGGTACGGTTCATTGGCAATGAGGAACACGAACAGAAGAAACCCGGTTTCCCGCTTGGAGCAGCCTATTGGACGGTGGATTGGATGTTTCCCGATAATCCTTTCTGCGATTCCAAGCTGCGCAAGCGATTGAAGGGGACTAAACAAAAAGGCTTTCTACGGTCAGGGGAATTCAAAGAGGATAAATTCGCGGAAGACCTGGAGAGCCTGGAAAAATACTACCACGACCTCGGCTACCGGGATATGGAAGTGGTGAAGGATTCGATTTATTACAGCGATGATCTGAAGCGTATGTTCATTGATATTTTCATCGATGAAGGCAGTATTTACTATTTCGGTGATGTCACTTTTTTGGGAAACACACTATTCACCGAGGAGGAATTGGCGCAGAAGCTGTTATTCAAGACCGGTGATGTGTTCAGTCAGGAAAAACTGCAGTTATCGGCCCAGGAACGGATTGGAGGGCTCTATTACGACCTCGGTTATATCTATTCTTCAGTGATGCCGATGGAAACCCCGGTGGGCAGTGATACCATGGCGATTCATTTCAACATCGTGGAAGGGAATCAGTTTAATGTGCGGATGATTCATTTCACCGGCAACACCAAGACCAAAGAGAAGGTCATCAGGCGGGAATTTGTGCTCAAACCGGGCGACACCTTCGATGTCTCCAAATTACGCCGTTCCATCCGGGAAGTTACTATCCTTAACTATTTCGCCAACATTGTCCCCGATGTGCAGACAGTATCGGAAGATGAAGTGGATTTGTATATCGATGTGGAAGAGAAATCGACCGACCAGGCGCAAATGTCCGCCGGTTATTCCGAGCGGGATGGAATGATCGGGGCGCTGGGATTCACTATGAACAATCTCTTCGGGAACGGTCAAAGGGTATCGCTCGATTGGAATTTCGGCAAGATTTACCGTCAGTTTTCGCTCTCCTTCACCGAACCGTGGTTTATGGACACTCCCACACTCCTGGGCGCTTCCTTCTTTCATATCAAACGGGGAGGGACATATTACGGCTACACCGAAAGGATTATCGGGGGGACACTGCGCTTCGGACGGCGGTTCCGATGGCCGGATGACTATTTCCGGGGTGATTGGATTTACCGTTTGGAAGAGACCGAATATGCTAATTTCTCCACCGCCTTCGCCGCTTCCAACCCCAGAGGTCTTTTGGAAGATGTTCCCCGCATTTCCTCCGGCTTGACTCAGATAATCACCCGCGACAGCAGGGATAATCCTGAATTCCCCACTGAAGGATCGGTGAACGCGTTCTCCACCGAAATGACCGGCGGAATCTTCGGAGGGGACGACCAGTATCATAAGCATATGTTTTCCTCGGAATGGTATATACCTGTATTCGGGGGAATGGTATTATACTGTCATTCCAAGATGGGATTATTGTCTGGGTTGACCGGTAATCCCCTGGATATACCTTATGTGGAGCATTTCTTTATGGGCGGCAGCGGTCTACAGATGGGCGAACCGCTCAGAGGCTACGATGAGCGGCAGGTCGGTCCTATGGATCAAGGATATCCTGCCGGCGGCAAGACAATGTTCAAGCAGACCTTTGAAATCCGTTTTCCGCTGGTGGATAGCCCGACAGTCTATGGGTTAGTATTTGCCGAAGGGGGGAATTGCTATTGGAATTTTGAGAAGACGGACCCCTTCAATCTGCGCAGGAGCGTGGGGTTGGGAATCAGGCTTTTTATGCCTCTGGTGGGTTTGATTGGATTGGATTATGGTTATGGCATCGATTATTATAATTTCGCTGGCGAGCGTCAACCGAGGTGGGTGCCGCATTTTCAATTCGGGCGAGGGTTTTGATGTTTGTTGTAGGTGTTAGTTATTGGTTGAATTAACACTCAAGATGGTCAAACAAGCGAATTCATCATTCCGTAGAAGGAGATATTATCGGCGGATTTGCGCTTTATTAGCCTTTAGAAAGTGGAGGGGAATATAAAATTTGGCGTATCGCATACCTTGGGAATCCTTGAAGATTCCCTTTTTATCTTTGACCAACACGGTAGCCCGCCTGGAAATGCGGTTGATGAATCCGCGGAAAGTTATACCCTGGTATTCAAAAGACACCGCATCTCCAACATGGAGGCTGTATTTCTGATGAGCTATTTCCGGCTGGGTCACTAATTGATGGGTTACATCTGTATGATTGAAGACATTCCGGCTCATAGCTCTAAAACGGGATTTGGCGCAACTCGAAGAGCCGAATAAGAGCAATTCCATCAGATGTATGATTTCATGTTCCAAAACCCTCATCACCGCTTCCAGTCTATCATAACACACAATCCCATTTACCACAACTTCGCGCTTGACTTCATGAAAAGTCTGAAAGATCAAGGTTGACGACAAGGTGATTACAAAAATACCGGAGGGTTTCACATGTTCCACTTTACCGGCGGAACGGGTCATCCTTCGAGATAAATTGAAACATATCTTGCCGCCGTAATTACCGCTGAAAAATCCATCAAAGAAATGCGAATCGTATAAGTCGAAAAGCAGTTTTAAATCGTTCGGGCAGATTCTTGTGATATTCCCATCTTTGAAATTCTCGATTTCGTTCACAGTCCGGCGGTAGATTTTCTTTGTTTTTTCCGCTATCTTTTCTTGATTGAATCTGAGGTAGCTTAGTTCTTCTTTGCGCATTTTGTTATTATCAACGCTATCGATTCATTTAAGGTTGGTGATTATCGGCATAAGACCTTGATTAATCTTCAACTCAGAATCCTAAGTGGGGATATTGGTTAGTTTTCCGATAGTCATTTCATCATTTATACTTTTCACACCTTCCACGGATTTAACCACTTCAATCACCGCCTGCCTTACCCTTTCAACTTCGATGCTTCCTTTCAGACTAACATTACCGCTTTCGGAGGTGATATTTATATCCAATGTTTTGGTGCGGGCGTCGGCGAAGAGCGCGGCTTCAACTTTGGCGGCTAAGGTGGCGTCTTTGATGCTTTCCAGGCAATATAGATTTGATTGATATTCGGGCTTTTCCGTCAAGCCGCAGATGATATCACAGGCTGATTCGAGGGTCATCGTCTCTATGTTGATGATGAGGTCGTAGAGATTGGGATCGGTCAATTCAACCCCATAGAAGAATTTAGCCCAGCGATTTCGGATATCGTCCACCCTTTGGATATATTGGATGGCGGCTTCCCGGTTGAGTTTTTCCTTCTCCATCGTCAGTTTAATACGATATTCCATTGAGGCGATGAGGCGGATTTTCAGCACGGATTTTATCCCCTTCAGCAGGAATTGACCTGAATGACCATGATAGACCAAGTTGCCTTTCTGAGCGTGTTCAAGCAATGTAGTTTTAATTAAATGGAGGTACATTTTGCGGTTTATGTTGAAGCGGCTCCAGAATTTAGGCGGTTTATCGATGAATTGAATCAGAGTTCTTTCATCCAGTCCGTATTCTTCCGCCGCTTCGATTAGGATTTCTCTGCTGATGCAGTCGTAATTCAGTTTCTCCGCCACCATTTCCGCCAAGGCTTGTCCTCCGCTTCGCGACCCCCTGGATATTGTTATGATGGACATACTATCTCCTAACCCGGACGAGCCGGAATTAAAAGTTAAAGGTTAAAAGTGGATGAATCTTTGGACTTTTCCCAATTCCTAATTCCCAATTCCTAATTCCCAA
>JABMRZ010000230.1 GCA_013202315.1 Candidatus Tariuqbacter arcticus
ATCCAATCCGATGATTAGAACTTTGTCTATCTTGGTCATTTTATATACCAGAATTGTATCATTATAGCTTTATTAAAAACCGCACCACTATTCGTCATTCCGGCTTGTCGGGAATCGGCTGGTAGGACAATTTATATGCCGATTCCGGACAAGCCGGAATGACGAATAGTGGTGCGGTTTTTAATAAAGCTATAATGATACAATTCTGGTATATAAAATGACCAAGATAGACAAAGTTCTAATCATCGGATTGGATTGTTTTGAACCTTCCTTCGTATTCGACTTGTGGAAAGACCGACTACCCACTTTCTCCTCCCTGATGAATTCCGGATATTACGGCAGGCTCGAAAGCACCATTCCCGCCATCACCGTCCCCGCCTGGATGTCGATGATGACTTCCCGTAATCCCGGATCTATGGGCTTCTACGGCTTCCGCAATCGGAAAAACTATTCATACGACGATATGTTCTTCGCCAACAGCGCCGCTGTCAAAGTGGATACCACCTGGCGCATCCTATCCCGTCATAACCGGAAAGTTGTAGTTATGGGCGTGCCCCAGACTTACCCGCCGAAACCGGTTAACGGCTGCCTGATCGGCTGCTTCCTAACACCCAATACCGATTCCAATTTCACTTATCCCAAACAACTTAAAGAGGAAATCCGGGAGAATGTGGGCGAATACATCATCGATGTTAAAAATTTCCGCACCGAAGATAAAAAATATCTCCTCCATCAAATTTATGAAATGACCGACCAGCGCTTCAAAACCGCTCAATACCTGATGGATAATAAACCCTGGGATTTCTTTATGATGGTGGAAATGGGACCCGATAGACTCCATCACGGTATGTGGAAATTCCACGATGAAACCCATGTGAACTATGTGCCGAATTCGCCCTATAAAAATTCGATCAGAGACTACTATATCTATCTTGACGGCAAAATCAGTGAACTACTGGAAAAGGTCGACCGGGAAAGAACCGCGATAATAATCGTCTCCGACCACGGCGCTAAAAGAATGGACGGCGGATTCTGCTTCAACGATTGGTTGATTCAACAAGGTTATCTCACCCTGAAAACACCGGTGACCCAACCCCGCCTCATTAAAAATGAAGATATCGACTGGTCGAAGACTAAAGTGTGGGGTTCCGGCGGATACTACGGAAGGCTCTTCATCAATGTGAAAGGGCGCGAACCGCAAGGCGTTATCCCGCAAAATTCATACGAATCCTTCCGCACCGAACTTATACATAGACTGGAATCTGTGCCCGAACACACCGGTAAATTAATGGGCAACAGAGCCTTCCGCCCGCAAGATATATATCCCGAAGTCAAAGAAGTGGCGCCCGACTTGATAGTCTATTTCGGCGATTTGGGATGGAGGTCGGTCGGCACAGTGGGAAACGATTCCCTCTATGTCTTCCAAAACGACACCGGCCCCGATGACGCTAATCACGCTCAACAAGGAATGTATATACTGTCCGCTCCCGGCATATCCGCCGCCGGACAAAAATTGGACCGTCAAATTATGGATATAGCGCCCACCACACTAAACCTGTTGAGCATCGATATCCCCCCGGATATGGAAGGGAAACCGCTGACTATTCGATGATAAAATATTCCTGTTCAAATAACCCGTAACCCGCATCTCGAAACTCCTAACTATTGAGATTATTCTTACTATGAGCAAACTGCTGCATCGATCGAAGATTTATTCCCAACAGTATTTATTGTCCTGCATCTCTTTCGGGATGATGATAGGATGGGGAGAAAGCCTCCTTATTTGGGCCTTGCTGCCTTATGATATTAATTTCGGAGAGGTGATTTCACTGAATCTTTTCGCCCTCGCGCTGGGCGGCTTGACTGGATTGATTGCTTCTTTCATCGCTATGTTTGCGCATAACTTGTTTGACAAAATGGGGAGATTTGACCGGGATATCCATCGTACTTCCTGGGCTTTTTCACTGGCGGTTGCGTTAATAGTATTCGTGATAATTATTTTTGGCGAATGGAGATTAACCACTCGAATAATCCTTGCGTTTGCTCTGACCATCATCGCCTTTTTCATCCTATACCGATTCTCGAAAAAGCTTCTCTTCAAGAAGAGAGGCGCCGGCAGGATAACGCTGGAAGTGTTCCTGGTGATTTTCCTCCTTGTCTATTTCTTGAAACATCCGGGGTTCATTAACGATGTGCCTTTGTCTACTCCGATTCATCCGCATATTTTTGTCTTCGACATTCCCAATTTTACCACGGGTGATGAAGCAGCCGCTGTCCTTCACGATTGTTTCCTCGAAGAATGTGGAGGGGGGTTGATAAACTTCTTATGGGCGTTTGCTGCCGTCTCGGATGATTTGAAAAACCAAAAAGCGATTATTCAGGCGCTGTCCGATTCTACTTATCATAATCTCTTAAACCTGTTAGCTGATTTCGACTATCATTTAGGGAATTTTAGTATAAACGCAAATCTAATAAAAACTCGCGGCACTACTTTTAATATCGTCGATGACCAGAGTTATTCCATTAAGTCCAAACTCGCTCTATTTAAATTATTTTCTGGGATTTTACCCTCCCTCGATTTAGATGGTCTGTTAGCGAGAGCCGAAGGTTATTCACCTGACGGTTATAGAACTCCCGCCAAGTTGAATGAGCACATTATGAAATGGATAAACCAGGAACGCGATGACAAACCTTTCTTCCTTTTTATCGAATATGCCCCGCTTCCCCTTGGCAAAGGTGGAATCGAGTCTGACGGCAAAACCGCCCTGAAAGAGCTGCTGTATTTTATGAATAAATCTAAATTGCTCGCAAATTCATTGATATTCTTCAGTTCATTTTCAGGTGAAGAATTGCGCAGACCGCTGATGCTTTACCATTATGACGCCGTTTCTAACCAAACCGTCTCCGATATTGCGGTATCGCAATTGGACATAACTACCACTATTATATCTGAAATCGACTATTCCAAGCCTTCAAGCGGTTTTACTCTAGATCTAAAAAGGATATTCGACCGGGAAATACCGTTGAATAGACCGGTATTCGCTTGGAAGGAAGGCTTTGATGAAGGTAAAATCCCAATTATGGTCTGCTCTTATCCCTGGCTCTTGGAAAAACCTGAAAGTGGTGTCCAACGCCTGATAAATCTGAAAAATGATCCCCAACAATCTATCAACCTGTTACAGGAATATCCAGCCCAGGGGGAAATTATGTTAGAAATGATCTCAGCCCCGCTTGAAACCGCGCCCTCACTGGAAATAATGGATGCGGCAATGGGGAAATGACTATGCGCAATTAGAACCGCCATCGGTATGTTTATCAGTTTTCAGGTATAGCGATTTTCAAAGGGACTGTAGGCCAAAACAATACAGCGTGCTGTCGCCTCTCCGCCGTCGCCACCTTTTATCAAATGGTGCC
>JABMRZ010000231.1 GCA_013202315.1 Candidatus Tariuqbacter arcticus
ATAATAAACAGGAGATTCTTCACTTCGTTCAGAATGACAAATTCAATGAATCCAGACTTTTACAAGATGTTCTATAAATATCAAATTTTAAAAATCGGATTTCCCCAGGATTCAACCCGAGAGGTTTTCTGTTGTCAGCACCAGCCCTTCATAAGCGATGTGGATATTGCATTTGAGCGAATTGTTGTTTAGTATTTGCTGATACTGATCGGTTTTCTTACAGAGGCTGACGATTTTCTCATCGTCATAGGTTGGTTCATGGTGGAACATAACCAGATTTCTAACATTCGCTTCCATCGCCATTTCAATGCCAATCATAGCTGAAGAGTGTCCCCAGTCTTCCTTCGCCAGCGCTTCAGTCAAAGTGTATTGGGTGTCGAAGATGAGGATGTCGGCATTTTGGAAAAATTCGATATATTCGGCTACTTTTGAATGCTGGAGATGCTTGTATTCAGCATCGGAAGCATAGATGATGACATCACCGTCTTCACCTTCGAAGCGGTAGCTGAAGCACCTTCCCGGATGCGATAGTTCGTGCATTATAACGCGGGTATTCCCGATATTGAACGGGCTATCAGGTGAAATTTGGACGCATTTCTTATCCGCTCCCAAAACATTCCATGGAACCGGAAAGTGCCAGGGATTATGCTGGCTCCGCAGCCGGTCCTCGAGATTATCGTGCCCGCCGTAGAAATTGAGTCGATTGCCCTTGATGAATATGGGGGTGAAAAAGGGCAGTCCGCAGATATGATCCCAGTGAGTATGACTTAGGAAAATGGAAGCTTTACCTTCGCCTAGCCCGAATTCATCCTGCATAAGCTGGCTGCCCAGCGCTCGCAGCCCGGAACCGCAATCGACGATAATCAGTTCACCGTCGTCGGGAATAATCTGGACGCAGGGTGTATTTCCGCCGATAGTCCCCCGCTCTTCGATAGGCAGACTATCCAGGAAGGCGGAAATAATATCAGTTTGTTCACCCTCAAGTTTTGCCTCGGGGGAATTGTCCAAACTAAGGCTTCGCGCTTTCCAGATGGCGGATATCAGTTTTTTTCGGACTTCAGGGGAAGTCAGCGGGGTTGGCAGTGAACCGCGCACTCCCCAAAATTTCACCTTCATCTAAGTCTGCTCTATATTTGATGTTTTAACAAAGTCAGATATATATAACCGTAGAACTAAGTCTGAGGAATAACCCCAAGCCGACAAAAATGAAATATTTCAATATAAGATTATTGAATTAAATTGTCAAGTTGATTTATCACATCTTTGAAAATTCTTTTCTTATTATACTCTTTCTTTGGAAAAATGTCCGATGTAGTGAGCTTGTTCCGGTGCTTCTGGACGGGTATCAGACCCGCCCGCAGCCATTTAGATTATTTTTATAGCGAGAGGGTAAATTATCGTATCTTTATCCAAAGCGCAGAGTAAGGAACCATTCTGTCGCTTGAGCATTAAAATAATTATAGATTTCCCTTTAAATCCCAACCCATTCCGTCTGCAGCTAATCAGAGTGAAGTAGACACCCGTCCAAAATTAGGAGTTTCAATGAGATTATTTAGAACCGTCTTAACGATTGTGGCGCTATGTGCTGTTATCATAATCCTCGCCTGTTCCGATGAAGGAGAGGGCATAGTCGAGGTTATTGAACCGCCCCAGCTCGAATCCATTTCACTCCCGGATAAGATGGCGTTGGGCTCTGAATATATGCACATTTTCCAAGCAGTATTGAGCGGCGATTTCAGCGAAGTCGAAGTGAAATGCTCGCTGATGGATGATGAAAATTATACATTGGATATATTTTCCCTGTTGGACGACGCCGGGGCATTTCAAATCACCGGGGAACCGGAATTCGCATCACCTACCAGCGGAGATGTGGTCGCTGGCGATGGTATTTTCACTCGGAAAGTCAATGCGCTTTTCACCAATGTTGAAGGACTATACACCGCGTATTTCACAGTAACCGCCGCTGATTCGGACACCATCGCGGTTGAAGATTACGGCATTCAGGTTTATTTCAATCAGCCGCCGGAATTATCCCAGCCCAATCTTCCGCCTTTGCTTGAAAGCGGCTTCTCCCCTTTCAACTTGGAAATATCGGTCAGCGACCCTCAAGGATATTCGGACATCGTTACGGTCGAATTTGAGCTTCTGCCGCTGGGGATGGAATATGATATGTATGACCCGGAAATGGATGGGATTTTCACCTATTATATGCAGCCTTCATTCTCTGCGGGCATATTTACGGGGGATTATATATTCCGTTTCACGGCGGTGGATTCGATAGGGGAAACATCGCTTCCCCTGGATGTGGAAGTCTACATTGAAAATGAACCTCCCTCGCTGGCGAATGCGGCGTTGGATGCTGAATCGATATCCACCGATCCCATCAGCGGCGATTCGCTCCTCAAAGTCCCCGATCCCGGAGACCTGCTCGAAGTGAAGGTTACTGTAGAAGTTTCCGACCACCAGGGACTTGAAGATATCGATTATGTCTATATAGACTATGAAAGACCTACTGGCGTATGGACTCTGGATTACCCCATGGCGGATAACGGGCTGGAATGGGATCTGGAGCAATACTTGGCGGGATTCCCCTATTTAGGCGATGAAACCGCTGGAGACGGTATTTACACCTTCACAAAGCTGTATATCACCACCGATACTTCTGCGGTAGACACCGGTATGCACAAATTTCATTTCCATTGCTTTGATAAAGTGAACCAGCCGGCGGATTCCATCTGCATAAACCTGCTGTTTGAGCTGTAGGCGATAGGCTATGGGCTGTAGGCGATGGGCGATGGGCTATGGGCTGTGGGCTATGGGCGTGTAAATTGACATATCGAATTAGTACTACTTTGTTATGTAGATTTTCATGCGAATGCGGTTCGTGCGTTTTGATTGAATTTCGCCTTGTAGGGGCGTTTAATTAAACGCCCCTACCAAGAACATATTCGCTTGAGTGTTTTTAACTCTCCGCAGTCAACACCTTTCATTAGTGAATGAATTGCTCTATAACTGCGAAGCCACCTCTTCCGGGCGAAGTTCCATCCGAGGCGTAGTGCCTAAATTCTGAGATTCGTATTTTTTCTGACAAGAAATCATTTAATATCTTGTCTTATATAGAGTTGGAAAGTTTCAAAAAACCGAAGATTTATCAAACTTTTAACTTTTAATTTCTAGCTTGTCTGGGTCAGGAGTTGCTTTGCGTGCGCGACTTTTTATAATCGTTTTTTTAATATCTTCCGCCGCCTGGGGGCAATTGCCGGGAGTAACCGGTTTTCAGTTGGACAGCTTGAATTGGGGGGGGGAATTGTTATCCAACGCCATTATCGATATGCAGGGGGATGATGATTTTGGCGCAATTTTCCTCGGTACCGGTGCGGGGCTTTCCCGTTTTGAGGTTACCATACAAAGTCCTGCGCCCGGGGAGTACACCTTCCTGGATTCCCTGTGGACCTCTTACACCCATAATGAAGGATTGGGTAAAGGCGGAGTCTCCGGGCTGGACATCGTGAACGGGATGATATGGGTGGCGACCGCATTCGATACTTCCACATCGTTAGGTCATATGACCGCCGGGGGGGGAATCTCCTGGACTGCAGATCCCGATAGCGGCTGGGCGTGGATGCCGCAGCCCGTCGATGACCCCGACGACACCACTTTGGGCACTCCAACCACCACCAACATTCAGAACATCACCTACGACATTGCCATTACCGACACCGCTGTATGGATTGCCTCATTCGGCGGGGGGCTGCGCAAATATTCGCTGAACGACAGTGTTTGGTATAACATACCGCCGGATGATGATCCGTTCGACGCCTATGCTCGCTACAATCACCGGGCTTTTTCGGTGATAGCGCCGGAATCGCTGTTATTTGCGGGGACCGCCAGCGGCATCAATAAATCGGCGGACGGGGGGGAAACCTGGGTCAATTATAATCATTCGGATGATGGCATTTCCGGGAATTTCATAACCGCTTTGGCTTATCAGCGCACTTCCGAACGGGACATCATCTGGGCGGCGACCTGGCCGACCGATAGATATGAAACCGAATATCACTCGGTTTCCAAGTCGGAAAATTGGGGGCTTACCTGGAGCGTGTGTTCCGATTTGGACGGTCAGTTCACTCACAATTTCGCCTTTGACGATTCGATAGCCTACGCCGCCACCGATGACGGTTTATGGAAATCGGTCGATTACGGCGAAAGCTGGTATTTGATTCCTCAGATCGAAGGCGTCAACTACGAATATTCGATACTCGAACCGGAAGTTTATTCCTGCGCTAAGTATGGCGGTCAGCTTTGGGTGGGGACCACGGACGGGCTGGCTTCTTCGCCGGATTATGGGAATACCTGGTGGGTATACCGGGCTTTCGTTTCCACGGCTGAAGCGGGGGAGCCGGACACTTACGCCTATCCCAATCCCTATTCACCGGCGCGGTGGGAAGCGGTTCGCCTGCAGTATAATTTGACCGCCCCGGCTTATATTACGGTCAAGGTTTACGATTTTGCTATGGATTATGTGGCGACAGTCTGCGACGGCAAATACCGGGGACTGCCGGGTGATTGGTATGAAACCTGGGATGGGGTCAACGCTCAGGGGGAGATAGTCGCCAACGGGGTTTACTTTTACAGATTGGAGAAGTCGGGGCAGGGGACGGCTTGGGGGAAGATTGTTATTTTGGATTGAAAGAATTGTCATTGGGCATTGGGCATTTGTCATTTGGATTTGTGATAACATTAGCGAATATAGGTATATATCATTGACCATACTTTATATTATCATTGCAGCATTATTAGCTTTTGCTGGGCTACTCGTTAATATAATATTATTCCGCTCCGGCAGGATAAAGAATGCTGTCGATAACGCCTTAAAGGCGATGCATAAATAATAGATATTAGATATTAGATATTTGATATTAGAAATGATGTGTTAATCCAATAGTGTAGGATAGTTTATACTGTAATCACCGCCTATAAAACTTTCACAATAAACCGGTTCACCAAATGTCATATAACTCTAAAAAACACGCTCTTGCGATTTCGATAATAGGCGTCATCTTCATATGTAATTCAACATTCGCCGAAACTAACGGCGGCTACGCCGGAGCCTTCCTGCGGATGGGTTTGGGTGCGGAAGCGATAGCTCAAGGAGACGCTTTCACCGCCCGGGCTTCGAACGGTTTCGCCGCCTACTACAATCCGGCGGGGATTGCTTTCCTTGAAGACCGCACTTTAGCCACTTCGTATTCATACATGGCTCTGGATCGGTCGCTTAATTTCGTCGGCTTGAGTTTCCCGCTAAAGCCCACAGCCGGGGTGTCGATAGGATGGATAAACGCCGGAGTGTCGGAAATAGACGGACGCGATTTCAACGGCAACCATTACGGCACATTGAGCTTCCATCAGAACGCCTTCACTTTCGCTTTCGCCAATAGGTTTTCACAATATGTGGCGGCGGGGATAGGGGTGAAAATCCTCTATGACCTGTTCCCCAATATGCTGGAAGATGACAAGGCTTTGAAAGCGAACGGGGTCGGCTTCGACTTCGGGCTGTTGGTCAAACCGGTTCCGGGAATTCAGTTCGGCGTCCAAGTCCGCGATATCAACGCCAAATCCGGATGGGACACTTCCGAATATTGGAGCGAAGGGCTGAGCAAGAACGATGAATTCCCCACCATCTTCAAAGCGGGGGTCGCTTTATTAGCGCTGGAAGATATCTCGGCGGAATACGACTTGGAAATTAGTTCCAAAGACGCGGTCGAACACCATTTCGGATTGGAATATGCGATTATATTCAAGCCTGAGCGGAGCTTCGCGCTTAGGACGGGGTATGATCACGACACACCGACATTCGGCTTCGGGTATTCTTTTGCGATGGGGAAGTTTATTTCCCGGTTGAATGCGGCATACATTCTGGAAAACATCGCTCCCGATGATACGATGATATTCTCTTGGAGTCTGTTGTTTTAATTAATCGATCGCCGGTTGAATCTTGGATAGAGTCGCTGATGAATTTAAGCAGGATTTGCAGAATATGGATGTCGATTGCCCCGCTTGTCGTTTTTTCTGTGGTTCAAGCCGCTGATAGTCAATGGATTAAGGCGGCAGAAGGGTTGGAAGTGGGGCGGTTCAAAGTGGAGGCGGCTTCAAATGCCGGAGATTCCACCATCGTGGTGATTCGCATCGACCCGGAATATTGGGAATTGATTCTGCTTTCGGCCTCGGAGACCGATGATAAGCGCAATCACACCGCCAAAGACTGGTGCGCGAAATACGGTTTAACCGCCGCCTTTAACGCGGGGATGTACGCCGCGGATCATACCACTCATATCGGCTATATGCGGAATTACGAGCATCTGGACAACCCGCACAAGAATTCCACCTATCTATCGGCGGCCGCTTTCAATCCAAAGAAGTCCGCTTCGCCGGCTTTCAGGATTTTCGACCTGGATGAAGCGAATTTCAATTCTATTGTGGGTGATTATAACACGGTAATCCAGAACCTCCGCCTGATAAAGCGCCCTGGCAATAACCGCTGGGAACAGCAGTCTAAAAAATGGAGCGAAGCCGCTCTCGGCGAAGATAAACATGGAAATATCCTCTTTATCTTCTGCCGTTCGCCCTATTCGATGCACGATTTTAATCGTCTGCTTCTGGATCTGCCCATCGATATCGTCTGCGCTCAGCATTTGGAAGGGGGTCCCGAAGCGCAGCTCTATTTCAATTATGGTGAAATGGAGATTAGTCTGTGCGGCAGTTATGAGACGGGATTCTTTGAAAGCGATTTGAATTTCTTCCTCTTCGCGGTGCCTAATATTATTGGAGTTAAGGAAAGACGATAAGAGTGTGAAAGTGTGAAAGTATTAAAGTGTGAAAGTGAAACGGGCAATCATATAAT
>JABMRZ010000232.1 GCA_013202315.1 Candidatus Tariuqbacter arcticus
ATAGAAAAACAAAGACTTAGTTGTCAGACGAGGACGTCTGACACCACAAAAATCGACTTTTTCTACAAGAACTAAATAGTAACTATTTAGCTTTTTAAAAAAATATATGGATTTGTTGGGTATTCGAAGTTGTTGGGGGTGAGACAACCCCGACTCCACGGGTGTATTGCTAATTGTGTGGAGGCGGTATTGTCCTCAATCCTGCCATCTTTAAAGAACTAAAATGTTACATAAATAATTAATATCATATATCTTATTTCTTATATCTTATATCTTATATCGAAGAAATGTTCATTCATTTAAATGTAAAATCCAACTTCAGCTTTGGTCACGGCGCTTCCACCGTCGATGAACTGCTTGCGCGGGCGGTGGAACTCGAAATGTCCGCATTGGCGCTGACCGATCTGAACGGGATGTACGCCGCCGTCCCTTTCGCTAAAAAAGCGAAGGAATTGGGCATTAAGCCGATTCTGGGAACGACGCTGGACGATCCTTCCGAAGCGAATTTGAAAGCCGTCCTGCTGGCGAAAAATTTAGACGGATTCAGCGAAATATGCCGCTTGATAACCGTCCGGCGGCTGGAGGAGAATTTTTCACTCCCGGAACGGCTGAAATCAGTTTCCCCGAATGTCTTCATAATCAGCGGCAATGTGGATATTCTGAAAGCCTGCGAACATCTGAAATATCGGGGTCAGCTATTCGGCGAAATCATCTACCATTCGCAGTTGGACAAACCCAAATGCCGGGCAATAGGGCGGTTCTGCAATGAGCGGTCGATTCCGATGACCGCTACAAATGCGGCGGCTTTCGCCCGCAGTCGAGATTATCCCAAGCATCACCTGCTATCAGCCATCTTCCAGAACACATCGATGAAGAAGGCGAAACGGTCAGCCGGCATCGGTTCTCATTTGAAATCAGCGGCTGAAATGTCAGAAATATTCCAGCGCGCGCCCGAATTAATCCGAAACAGCGTTAGAATCGCCGAACAATGCGATGTCGATTTGGAATTGGGAAGGCTGAAATTCCCCCAATATCCCCTCCCCGGCGGAGAATCGCCGTTTGAACATTTGAAAGAGCTATCCGAAGCCGGACTGCGCCGACGCTATGGCGAGAGCCCCGGCCAGGATGCGATTTCCCGCCTGGCGTATGAAATCGGAGTAATCGACCGGCTGGGCTTCACCGAATATTTCCTGATCGTTTACGATATCAAGCAGAAGGCGGTCGAATGGGGGATGCCTTTCGTGGGCAGGGGTTCCGCCGCTAACAGCATCGTTTCCTATTGCCTGGGGTTCACAGAAGTCGACCCCATCGAACATAACCTCTATTTCGAGCGTTTTTTAAATCCATACCGCAAATCGCCGCCGGACATCGATTTGGATTTTTCCTGGAAGGACCGCGACCGGGTATTGAACTATGTCTATGACCGCTACGGGCGCGAGCGGGTGGCGATGATATGCACCACGGTAACTTTCGCTTTCCGCGCCGCCGTGCGGGAAACCGCCAAGGTTATGGGCTTGTCCGAAGCGGAAATCGGGCGGGTAACTAAGCGCATTCCGCATTATGCGTCTGAATCATTCGATAAACTGCGGGAGAACAATCCCTTATGTGCGGAACTGCCGGTGGATATTGAACCGTGGAAGACGGTATTCCGGCTGGCGCAGGGCATTCTGGGTTATCCGCGGCACCTTTCCATTCACCCCGGGGGCATAGTCATCGCGCCGGGCAGAATCACCGATTGGGTTCCGCTGGAGCGGGCGCGCAAAGGGTTCGTGGTGACTCAATACGATATGTATCCCATCGAGGATATCGGTCTGGTGAAGATTGACCTATTGGCTCAGCGGTCGTTAGGTGTGCTGACCGATACGCTGTCGGCGGTGAAGCTGAATTGCGGATGCGACCCTCCGGTCGATGATTTTAAGGCGATAACTTCCGATGCGAAGACCCGCGGAATTGTGAGGAGCGGGGAGACGATGGGCTGCTTCTATATCGAATCGCCGGGGATGAGGGCGCTATTGAAAAAATTGGGATGTGAAACTTTTGAACTGTTGACCGCCGCCAGTTCGGTCATCCGCCCCGGGGTAGCTGAATCGGGGATGATGAAGCAGTTTATCGAACGCCATCGAGGCGAAGCGGAAATCGAATACCTGCATCCGAAAATGCGGGAACTGTTGGGCGAAACTTACGGGGTGATGATATACCAGGAAGATGTTATCAAGGTGGCGCACCATATCGCCGGGATTTCACTGGGGGAAGCGGATTTGCTGCGGCGGGCGATGTCGGGCAAGGAACGGTCGTCCGATAAAATGAAGGCGATGGAAGATAAGTTCCTGCGGGGCTGCATAACTAAAGGGGTTTCCAGCGATATTGCGTTAGAAATTTGGCGGCAGGTGGAAAGTTTCGCCGGGTATGCGTTCTGCAAGGCTCACAGCGCTTCCTTCGCGGTGCTGTCGTTCAAGGTGGCGTATTTGAAGGCGCACTATCCGGCGGAATTCATAGCGGCGGTTTTGTCGAACGGCGGAGGGTATTATGGTCCCGGAGTTTACATCGAGGAAGCGAAGCGGCTGGGGCTGAAAGTCCTGCTGCCGGATATTAATTTGAGCGAGAAGGACTACACCGGCAGGGGTGATGAAATCCGCATCGGATTCGGCGCGATAAAGAACCTGCATAATGAGACAATCGAGCGGATTTTGGAATGCCGCCGGGATAATTTTTACAGTTCATTGGCGGATTTTATGCGCAGGACGAATGCGGGGGCTAAAGAGACGGCGCTGTTGATAAAATCGGGCGCTTTCGATTTCATTGGGGTGAACCGTCCGAGCCTGCTGTGGAAATTGGAAGCGCTGAAGGACAGGGTGGGCGCCTGGGGCGGGCTGTTCGATTATGAAGAATCGCTGTTGGAAATTCCCCCGCCGCTTGATTACGATGAGCGGAAGAAGTTTGAGTTGGAATGTGAGATTTTCGGTTATCCGGTCAGCCGTCATCCGTTGGAATTCATCCCGCCGGAGGGGCGCGGTGATATAATCGAAGCTTCGGAAATCGAAGCGCATAAGGGTCAGCGGGTCAGGATGCTGGGCTGGGCGATTTCACATAAGCGGATTAAGACCAAGAATAAGGGGGAATATATGAAGTTCCTGTCACTTGAGGATATGAGCGGGACTTTCGAGGTTACAATGTTTCCCAAGATTTATCAGAAATACGCCGCTGAAACAATGGGGCAGGGTCCGTATTTGGTGGAAGGGAGGATTGAGGATGATTCGGGGGTGTTGTCGCTGGTGGCTGACAAAGTATCAAGTATCAAGTGCCAAGTATCAAGTGTGAAAGTGTGAAAATATGAAAGTGTAAAAGTGTGAGGTAAGTCAATTTAGCCTTATTAATTCTCAAACTTCTGTAACATTACAGTTTTATCCCAAAGAATTTTGCTATCTGTTTGTTTATTTGGAGGTTAGATTCACTGGCTATTAAAGCTATTAAGGTTATTTAAATCCTTATATATTCCTAATTACCATACATTTACATTAATACGGTTTTTTAGGTTTGTAAAAGACCTATAATGATACAAACTTCTTGGTAAATTCTTGTAACTAAATGCATAACAGATAGTTACACTTATTTTTTACGATTTTGCTGAGAAACTCAGTATTTTGTCGGCTTTGAATAAGCCGACCTACATTTCTTATGATTCTTCGCTAAATCGTTTGGGTAATGCAGACTAATTAACCACGAATGAACACGAATAAAAAGATTTCGCTGTTAAGAGATTGATCCGCAGCCTTTGAAATACAAAGATGATGCTGAATAAACTGAAGGAAATCAGCGGTTCAGAGAGTAAACCCTCATGCGAGGGCTTCACTTCGCGAATCCTCGCACAACTTAGAATGAAAAGCGCCGAAGGCGCACTAGTGTAATGTCAATATAATAATTTAGGGTTAAACAATCGGTCAATTTTATTATTCATTTTTCTCAACCTAATATCAAATGTGGGTACCACCGTCATGCTGAACTTGTTTCAGTATCCAGTGCTTTTGGAAATTCAACTAGATAATGGAATTAAAGACGCTGGATTACGAAACAAGTTCGGAATGACATCCGCAGATGACTATTATAATAAATGCTAAATAACTATTACTGATTTGATCAATAATCGAAAGAATAATCC
>JABMRZ010000233.1 GCA_013202315.1 Candidatus Tariuqbacter arcticus
AAAGCCTATAGCCCATAGCCTACAGCCTATTTACAGATTAAATAATATCTCAGTATGGTAGTATTATCATTTTGAATTTTTCATTTTCTATTTTCAAGGTATACTCTCATGACGGTTCCCAGCACAATATAGAATGAAAATAGCTATCATTTTTCTTGAGATTTGAGGACTGAGACTATCAACTTGCATTTATTAATATTTATCTTTTCTCCGTGTCTCCGTGCCTCTGTGGTGAGAATCTATTTTCAGACTAAATTATTGTCTTTTTAGATATTCATCCCGCTCCAAGTTCCATTTGACCCAATCGTTTTGAGCGTCCTGTTCCGAATCGAATTGGAAGCTGTGATATTTGCCATCTTTGCGGATGTTGATTTGCATTCCCGCTACTATGCGCATCCATTCTTCCAGGGTTACTTCATAGGGCCCGGGGATTTGCTTGGGACCTTTTACTTGTTTCGGAGGTCCGGGCTTTCCTTTATCTTGTGTTTGTATTCGTTTTTCGAGTTCTTCGGTTAATTTGACATCCAAAGCTCCTTCATAGACCAGCACGGAAGTGGTGGAATCCGCGCCCGCGTCGACTCGATATACGGTTCCCCTGACCGCCATCACCGAAGTGGGGGTTTTTACCGAGATGGGTTCATCGCCGGCTTTTATCTTCTGCAGATTAGACCAGATGGAGCCTAACGATAAATTGGCGTTTCCGCTGATGTCTCCGGCTTCTACATTAACATTGTCGAATTTGAATTCGGAATTTTCTCCCATGCGGATGACAGTGTTATCTCGCAGGGTGATTTCGCAGCGAGATTCGGCGCCGGATTTGATTATGTCCCCGGCGAATATTTTGGTGTTGAAAGATATATCCTCCCATCCTTTTCCATCGTTGTGTGAAACACTCGCTTCACCTAAAATGAAGGTTATTTTTGCGATTTCATCTTGAGCTTCTGAGCCGACCGCAGTCAGAATGAGTATTAAGCTGAGCAGAAGCAGGTGGTATTTGATTTTACTTAACATATAGGAATCCTCCGGAGTTTTATAGAGTTATATATTTATCCGAATCGGAACAGATTATGAAAATGGTCGGTCTTATTTGCATATTCCAATCTTTTTTAATAAATATACGATTACTTGACTAAAAAGGCAATAATAGTTATAAATAAAATCGTTGAGTGATATTTCGACCGAATGGCGGTCTTTTCATATTTATCACCTTCGATCAAGCGCTCTTAATAATAGTGAAATGGCTTTCGAATGGATTTCCATTTCCTTGAAACAAATTTGAAAAATTCTGAAAATATATTTATATTTAGTTCAAACATCTTTCGTCTTCTTTTAATAAATATGTATTTATTAAGTGTTAATTAATCAATAGGATGGAAGGTGTCTAATTTACTCTAAATTAATATGCAAATCTTTTAGTGTTTAGCTTAAATGTCGAATTAAGCTCAATAAGTCAATTTAACTTGTCTTACAGGAATTACACTCCGAATAAGTCAGGCTTTGTTGACTTAGATGGATTATTTTTGATAGTGATAAATACTGAAAGAAAAGCAGAAAGCGTAGTATGAGGTTGAAATGATTGGTAGAACAGGTTTATTCGTAAAACAGCCAACTGGATATAAGGCGTTTATTCCAAAACCTTTGCCCCCGGATCCTGAAATAGAATATAATGATGAATTAAGAATATTACTATCGAAGGCTGATAGAGTGTTGGCGAGGTTAGATGGTGTTACAATGATACTACCCAATCCGGATTTATTCATCGCAATGTATGTTAAAAAGGAAGCCCTTTTAAGTTCACAGATCGAAGGCACGCAGGCTTCACTGCAAGGTGTATTGGAATTCGAAGTGGATTTAAAGCCTAAAGAAGATATTAGTGAAATAAAAGAAGTTATTAACTATATTGACGCTCTTAACTTCGGAATTCAAAGGCTTGATTCAATCCCTATGTCTTTGAGACTTATGAAGGAGCTGCACGCAATCTTATTGAAGGGAACAAGAGGAGCGCAAAAGGATCCGGGTGAATTTCGAAGAAGTCAGAACTGGATAACTCCTCGTGGTTCATCGATAAGGGATGCTGATTTCATTCCTCCGCCTCCGCAAATAGTCTTAAGCGTTATGGGTGAACTGGAAGACTTTATTCATTTTAAAGATAATATTCCCCCACTTATCAAAATCGCTTTAATTCACGCTCAATTTGAGACCATTCATCCATTCTCGGATGGGAATGGAAGGCTGGGCAGATTATTAATCACTTTTTATCTTAGTTGGCGCGCGATATTGTCTAAACCGTTGTTATATTTGAGCTGTTATTTTAAGGAGAATAAAAGTGAATATTATGAAAAACTAATGAAGATTCGGACTGATGGTGATTGGGAAGGGTGGATTTTATTTTTCCTTAAAGGCGTAATCGAAACCTCTGAAGAAGCCTTCAACACAGCTCGTGAAATAGTTGTATTGAAGGAAAAGTGCATCACAAAACTCTATGAAAATTCGATTTCAAGCGTTTATGCCATTAAGTTATTAGATTTGATTTATGAAGTGCCACTGATTAGCGTCAAAGATATAAGCACGATTATTAATATTTCAAAGGAGTCCAGTAACCGTTTAATCAGGAAATTCGAGAGAGTTGGCATTTTAAAGGAAATCACAGGAAAAAAGAGGTATAGAAGATATCTTTTTACAGACTATGTGGGAATCATTTCGCGAGGAACCACTTAATTCAATTCGATATACTACTTAGACTCACTGTTAATATAATCGTATTAATAACACATACTTAATCAGGAGAAACAATGAAAACAGTTCTGGTTCTGGGAGCCGGTCTGGTGACCAAGCCCCTGGTTCAATACCTTTTGAAACACGGATTCAAAGTGCGGGTCGCCAGCCGCACGGTCAGCAAGGCGCAAAACCTGGTCGGCGACCATCCCAACGGCGAAGCCATCGAATGGACGGTGGATAAGACCGATGAATTGAAGAAGATGATTGGCGAAGCCGATTTGGTGATCAGCCTGCTTCCCGCCGCATATCATACAACAGTTGCGGGAATGTGCATCGAGTTGAAAACAAATATGGCGACCACTTCCTATGTCAGCCCGGCGATGAAAGCCCTCGATGAACCCGCCAAGAAAGCAGGTGTGGTCATCCTGAATGAAAGCGGCGTCGACCCCGGCATCGACCATATGTCCGCTATGCGGGTTATCCACGGCGTCCAGGCGAAAGGCGGCAAGGTGGTGAGCTTTATGTCGTATTGCGGGGGACTGCCCGCTCCCGAAGCCAACACTAACCCCTACGGCTATAAATTTTCCTGGAGCCCCAAAGGGGTGATGTTAGCTGGTAAAAACGACGGCAGATATCGCAAGGAGGGAAAGGAAATCTTCATCCCCGGAGAAGACCTCTTCACCCATTATTGGCATATTACCATCCCGCCCATCGGCGAATTGGAAGCGTATCCCAATCGCGATTCACTGGGATATATCGAGCTTTACGGTTTGGAAGGGATTCCCACTATGTACCGCGGCACTTTGCGCTATAAGGGCTGGTGCGATATCTTGAAGGCTACCGCGGATATGGGTTATCTTGGCACGGAGGAAAGGGAATGGAAGGGAATGACCTTCGCCGATTTAGGCTGGTATTTATTGGGGAAAGAACCTGTTGGAGATTTGAGGACTGCTTTTGCGGAAAAACTGGGTATTCCTATTGATTCGTTCATCCTGGATAGGTTTGAGTGGCTGGGGCTGTTCTCCGATGAATCTTTGCCCATCGAAAAGGGCGGGGTCATCGACATTATGACCGCCCGCAAATTGGAAATGATGCCCTATGCCCCCGGCGAACGGGATATGATTATCCTCTACCACAATTTCATCGCCGAATACCCTGATGGCAGGAAAGAGGAGATAACTTCCACCCTCATAGACTACGGCATCCCCAATGGTGACAGTTCAATGTCCCGCACGGTCAGTCTGCCGGCGGCGGTGGGTTCGCGCTTGATTCTGGAAGGGAGGTTCGATATTCCCGGCGTCCATATTCCGGTCATTCCTGAACTTTACAACCCGGTTTTAGACGAACTGGAGAACCTGAATATCAAATGCGTGGAAGCGGGCAAGCCGCTGTAGTTTGATTTCGGTTTAGAAAGGTGTGAGGCAATGAAACGCATAAGATGGTTACAGCATGCGGAAGAAAGCCTGTCAGACCGTGAAATCAAGAGAGAAGAAGTAGAAATCGCTTTACGGTCTCCGGATTTAGTTGAACAAAGTTGGGGTAACCGGAGTATACTCATGAGAAAGTACTACGATAGTATCTTACAGCAGGCGATGTTGTTAAGAGTGGTGGTTGAAGAATCGATTGAAGAGTTGGTTGTTGTAACTGTCTATAAAACCTCGCAAATTAATAGATATACAAGGAGGTCATAATAATGAAAGTTAAATATGATCCAGAAAGTGATTCAATAATCATCACCTTCCGGGAGGAACGAATCCAAGAAAGCGATGAACTGCGCCCGGGAATTATAGTCGATTTCGGTTATGATGGAGGCGTTGTTCGTATTGAGGTGTTGAATGCTTCAACCGTAGTGAAAGACACCCGGGAAATGCAGTTTGTGGTCGGAGGCGTCTAATCCGCCTGTCTTCAACGCACTCTTATCATAGGAATAAAAGCGAGTAAGCCGCTGTGAATGACAAGTAATAATTCGGATAACAAACGCCGGTTCTGTAAAATGGAGCCGGCGTTTTTTTCGGCATTTCAATCGATGATTCATACTGGATGCAAATCGGGCGCTTATTCTTTGGCTTACGGCTCCGAGCGCTTTCGCTTGATATTTTCAAATATTATTGTTACTTTCCATATATTCTCACATTTCTATTTATTTGTTCGCAATGTAATAACAAAGGACCACTGGATGCCTCATAACATACTGATTATCAGACACATACCCGATTCGGAAGCGGCGAAGTTCCAAGTTGAAGGCCCCGGCGGCAAGGCGGCAAAACCGGTTGAACTGCAGCAGCCGTTCGGCTTTCCCGTCAAAGGCAGGCCCGAAAGCGGCTTGATGCGGGAACTGCAGTGGTACCTGGAAGAATTCCTCAGCTACCCCTACCCGCCCAATACCGACCGCGCCGAAAATATCATCGATGCCATTAAAGAATGGGGGCGCCAAAGCTTCAATGCCGTTTTCGATGATGTCAACGCCAGACGAATGTTCGACCGGGCGACCGAAAATGGCCACGAACACCTGCACCTGCAGATAAGGAGCGACGATTCCCGCATCCTCGCCTGGCCCTGGGAAGCCCTGCGCGACCCGGAAGCCGAGTTCCTCGGTCAAAACTGCCAGATAGAGCGCCGGTTGGAGGAAGACATCCGCGATCCGATAGTCACCGCAGATGAACTCCCCGATGATATAATCAACATCCTGCTGGTAACGGCGCGGCCCTATAAACAGGATATAAGATTCCGCTCCGTATCCCGTTCGCTGGTGAATTTGATCGTGGAAGGCAGACTTCCGGGGAAGGTTCATCTACTGCGCCCGCCCACGCTCGATAATTTATGCCGCCACCTCGCAGAACACCCCAACTTCTACCATATCCTCCACTTCGACGGGCACGGCGCTTTCGGCGTCTTGAAACCTGAGGAGGATGATAGTAGAAAAAATCACAGCCACGCTTTCCAGGGGCCGCAAGGGTACTTGGTCTTTGAAGACGATGACGGGAATGAAAAATTAGTCAGCCCCGATCAATTGCGCCCCCTTCTGCGGGATTATCAAATCCCGGCGGTGGTGCTGAACGCCTGCCAATCCGCGATGCAGGGGATTGAATCCGACGACCCCTTCGCCGCGGTGTCGACTTCCCTCTTGAAAGCCGGCGTCCCCAGCGTGGTGGCGATGGCTTATTCGCTGTATGTGCGGGGGGCGCAGGTGTTCCTGCCAGAATTCTATGGAGAACTGTTCAAACACGGGGATGTGGCGAAAGCCGCCCGCGCCGGGCGTTTGAAAATGGTCGAAAATCCGGAGCGGATATCCCTGCGGGGGACATTCAAATTGGAAGATTGGCTGGTGCCGGTGTTATATCAGCAGGAACCTTTCGACTTCTCCTTCATCACTGAAGTTAAGGAAACAGCTCCCGCGGAAGAATCCAAACTTCCCCGGGAAGCCAGCGATTCCGAAAACCCTTACGGCTTCATCGGAAGGGACGGAGCCCTGCTGGAACTGGAACGCGCCATCCGCCGCAAAACCCCCGCCGTCCTGATTCAAGGACTGGGCGGAGTGGGGAAAACTACCCTGGCGCGAGGCTTCCTGAAGTGGTTGGAAGACACCGGCGGGCTGGGAAGCGGCTGCTTCTGGCTGACATTCCACGACATCCGCAACGCCGATTTCGTATTCGGTCATATGGGGACAGCCCTGTTCGGCGCACAATTCCTGCAATTGAACACCGAAGAAAAGATTGAACTGCTGATAAAAGTCTTCCGGGAACGCCGATACTTCATCGTCTGGGACAATTTTGAAGCCGCGAAGGGGATAGAAGGGACTTACCTCAAGGAAACGATGGATGAAGAAAACCGGGAATACCTTTTAACCTTCCTGAAAAAACTGCGCGGCGGCAAGAGCAAGGTCATCATCACCAGCCGCAGTGAAGAGGATTGGCTGGGCGTCCAGCGGGCGAAAATCACCATCGGGGGACTGGACGGCGAAGAACAATGGGAATACTGCGAAACGATTATACGCGAATTGGGGCTTGATTTCGACCGGAAAGATGCAAAACTGGTCGAACTGATGAGAATGCTGAACGGGCATCCGCTGGCAATGCGAGCCCTGCTGCCCAAGCTGGAAAAATTCAGCCCGGGCGAAATCATTCAGGCGTTGAATTCCAACATAGCGGGATTGGGGCTCGAGGACCAAAGCCTGGCGAAAACTTATGCCACCCTGCAATTCGTCAGCCAGTCACTGCCGGAAGAATGGAAACCGCTGTTAATACCACTGGGAATGCATGAAAAGTATGTGGATGGCGATTATCTGGAAATGATGGCGAAACGGGTCGATGAGAAGTGGAGCCGGGAAGTGATAGATGACTTCCTGGAGGCTCTGGTGAAGGCGGGACTGCTGAGGAACCTGGGGGGGTCGATTTATGAAATGCATCCGGCATTGACCGGTTTCCTGCGCTCGACTGTTCTGGAAAAATCCGATGAAGAAACGCGAGACCGCTGGACCCGGGCTTTCGTCGATATAATGGGCAGTTTGGCTGAAGCATACGGTCCTCGTCCAATGCATGAACAGCGCCCGGTCTTTCAACTTCACGGCGCTAATTTCCACTATGCGATGAACGAAGCGGAAAGGTTGAAGATGGATACAGATTACGCCGCGCTTCTACAGGCGAAGGCGAACTATGCGCTGGAAGAGCGCAATTTCAAGACCGCCAGTGATCTTTATGAGCAGTATAAGGAGCATAAAAAGGCAGCCGGAGATGAAGAAGGCGAAGCGGTGGCTTATCACCAATTGGGGATAATCGCAGAGGAACGGCGGGATTTCAAAACCGCCGAAAAGTGGTATATGAAATCGCTGGCAATCGAAGAGAAGCTGGGGAATGAACAGGGCGCCGCACAAACCTATCACCAATTTGGGAGAATCGCTCAAGAACAGCGGGATTTTAAAACCGCTGAAAAGTGGTATTTAAAAGCTTTAAATATCTTTATTAGTCAGAATAATGAACATCACGCCGCAATAACTTATCACCAATTGGGGAGAATCGCTCAGGAACAGCGGGATTTTAAAACCGCCGAAAAATGGTATCTGAAATCGCTGGAAATTAAAGATAAGTTAGGGAATGAACAGGACGCCGCATCAACCTATCACCAATTGGGGAGAATCGCTCAGGAACAGCACGATTTAAAAACCGCGGAAAAGTGGTATCTAAAATCGCTGGCAATCGAAGAGAAGCTGGGGAATGAAGATGGCATCGCAATAACCTATCACCAATTGGGGAGAATCGCTCAGGAACAGCGGGATTTTAAAACTGCCGAAGAGTGGTATCTGAAATCGTTGGCAATTAATAATAAGATAGATAATGAATCGGAAGCCGCAAAAAACTATCACCAATTGGGGATGATCGCAGAGGAACAGCGGGATTTCCAAAGCGCCGAAGAGTGGTATCTGAAATCGCTGGCAATCGAAGAGAAATTGGGGAATGAAAGCGGCGCCGCACAAACTTATCACCAATTGGGGATAATCGCCGGGGAACAGCGGGATTTTAATAGCGCTGAAAATTGGTATCTGAAATCGCTGGAAATCAAAGAGAAGTTGGGGGATAAGCATTTCGCGGCATCGACCTATGGTCAATTGGGGATTCTCGCGGGTCTGCAGGGACGGTTCGCAGAATCGGGGAAGTGGTTGATTAAAAGCATCATCGGTTTCACTAATACCAAAGATCCGGATAATGCCAAGAAGGTTGTTAATAATTTCCACATTTTCCACAAAGAAGCTTCCCCATCCGAGCGGGGGGAGCTTGAGCGGATGTGGGCGGAGGGGGGTTTGGGGGAATTTCCGGGGGAAGCCGGTGTGAATTAAGAATTGTGAATTAAGAATTGAAAATTGTGTATATGTAACATTGTAGTTGTTTGAGAGATGATAAAATTCACAGCAGATTAAGCGAATTAAGCGGATATTTGTATCATTATAGTTCTTTTACAAACCTTAAAAACTGTATTAATGTAAATGTATGGTAATTAGGGATATATAAGGATACGAATAGCCTTAATAGCCTTAATAGCCAGTGAATCTAAACTCCAATTAAACAAACAGATAACAAAATTCTATAGGGCAAAGTTATAATGTTACAATGCATCTACAACGCTTCTAAAACTCGTGCCCTGCGGAGAAGTATAAGATGTGATTCTGGGGGATTTCTTTGTAGGGCGCCGCCCACCCATAAGCGAATTCGATGGGGCCTATGAAAGTATTCAAGGCGAAAGACAGACTGACCCCTTGGCGGAAGAAACCCTTTTCGAATTGCAGGGCATCCGTTCCGTCGACAATCTGCCCGAAATCGTAGCGGGCGGTGATGAACGCTTCCGCCAGAAAGCGTGACAATAAATCGAACCTCACCCCGATGCTCCCCTTAAATAGTTGGTTGCCCAACACTTCCCTTTCATATAATCCTCCGAAGTCATTCAATCCTCCCAGCGAGAATTTTTCCCAGGTGGGGATGGTGGGTTCGGCGTATCCTCCGCGCAGGCGCAAGTTGAGGCACCATCTTTTCCGTAGCTGCATCCATCGCTGAAAATGACCGGAGAACTTGGTGTATTTGACATCACCGGGCACAATTTCCCCAGCGGTCTGAAAAGTCAATCTGAGAGCTTCTCCCGACCGGGGGAATGGGTAGCGGTCGTAGGTGTCGATGGCGGATTCGAAGATTAAAGCGCCGGAGCGCAGGTCGGGATTATCGTCTAGATGATCGGACAGCGCCCTTTCCATCTTCAGGGCGGCTGACAGCATCCCCCAGCGCGCTATATGCTGCCCCACTCTGATAATCCCCCAGGTTCGTTCGTAGCGGTAGTCGGAGTCGCGATTATGGCGGCTGTCATAAAGGGGATATTTGAGGTTCTGGTAGAAAATTCCGGTATTGAAGGAGACATAAGTTCCCAGAATCCTATCGGTGAAAATCTCAAAACCGAATTTATCATCCTTTTTACCGGGCGAAGCTGAAAAAACTACCGAAGTCCCGGAACCCAATATATCTTCGTGGATAAATTCCGCCTTCCACTTCGATTTCCGTTCCAAATCGTATCTGGCGCCCAATCTAATCAGAGGAAAGGACCTGCGATCGAGGATAAGAATCAATTCATATCCCTCGCTTTGCTTGTCGGCGGATAGGCGGACGGTTTCGTAGATGTCGGTGCCGTATAGACGGTTGAGTCCTCTGCGGGCTTTGTTCCAGTTGAAAATCTCTCCCGCTTTGAGCCCCAGGTCATTCAATGCGCCAAGCCGCCCTCCCTGAACGGTGAGTTTTACTATTCTCCCTTCATTTATTTTAATCCGCAGGGTATCTCCAGCGAGCGCCGCTTCTTCGATGGCAGCCAGCGCGAACCCTCGGTCTCGGTAAAGTTGGATGATTCTCTCCCTGTCATTCACCCCGGTGGAGTGATTAAGCGGCGTTCCCGGCGGGGAATGAATCGCTTTAAGGATGAGCGAATCGGGCAGTAATTCGCTGCCTTCGATGACAATATGCCGGTAAATGGGAGCGGCGGTCAGGGTTATCTGCAGGCTGTCCCCCGAAAGCTCGGCTTGAACATCCGCCAATTGGTATTTTTTATAGAGATGGGCGAGGAAGTCCAACAGTCCGCTTCTGGTGAGCGGTTCATCATTCTGCGCAAAGAGGGTGTCTTCAGCCTCGATTTCAAGTTCGCCTTGAAAGAGGAATGATATATAATTGAATGCGAGGGTAATAGTGTCCGGTTCAAGATGATTATCCAGCATTTCAGTAATGGTGTCTATAAAAGATTCAGTGTATACCTTCGCCCATTTGGGAATAGAGTCGGCGAGGCTGAAGTCGAAAGAGCCGACCGAATCGGGCAGGGGTTTGAGCGCCAAGTCGGCTTCACTCAAGGCCTGTTCCATCTTATCGGCTATCATAATGGTGGTTATTTGGTTGGCGATTTCCCAGGGTTCATCCACATTCTGCAGCAGGGGGGAAGAAGTGTCGACGGCGATGATTTTATCCGCCCCCATAGCGCGGACTGTGGAGACGGGTATGTTCTCCAACGCCCCGCCATCGACCAGGGTCCTGCCCCGGACTTTAATCGGAGAAAAGACGAGCGGAAATGCTATGGAGGCACTCAGCACTTCTGAAAGGTCGCCCTCATTGAAGATGACCAATTCACCGGTGAATAAGTCGGTGGCGGGGGCTCTGAAAGATACTTTCAAATTGTCGAAACCGGGCTCCGGGCGGTATACCGCATTCATCAGGAAATCATCGAAAAGCATATATATTCTCTGACCGGAGGTTATCCCGACGGGGATATAAGGTCGCCAGTTCTTGAAGCGCACCTGCAGAATATGTCGTCCATAGCTGCGTTTTCTGGTCAAAAACAGGCTTCGGCGTGAAGGTTCATCAGTGAATAATTCACCCCAATCGATATTTAATATTAAATTACTCAGCGATGATGGTGAATAGCCGGAAGCGTAGAGCGCTCCCACCACCGACCCCATCGAGACCCCGGCGATATAATCGACCTCGACGCCGGCTTCGTTCAGAGCCTGCAGTACGCCGATATGCGCTAAGCCGCGCATCCCCCCGCCTGACAGCGCCAGACCGAGTTTTGGGCGGGCGATTTCCCATCGAGGAACCCAGCCCGGAGGATATATCCAGTCCGAAAATTCGGGGGCGAAAGTCTCAGCGAAACACAAGTTAGCGAACAGTAATAATGTGAATATGAATCTTCTAAAGGTCAAATTTGCTTCTTCTTAAGAAAAGACATTAATTTAAACAGTGAGCGGTGAACAGTAAACGGATAAATATAATCAATGAGCCTCTTGCAAAAGTTATTACTTAACAATATTGTCATTCTGAACGAAGTGAAGAAT